>NZ_JABXKO010000061.1:0-12348 GCF_017114965.1 Nostoc sp. JL31 | reverse complement strand
CCCAGCCATACACAGATACACCCCTCTCATA
Source organism: Nostoc sp. JL31 (assembly GCF_017114965.1). Classification (NCBI taxonomy): domain Bacteria; kingdom Bacillati; phylum Cyanobacteriota; class Cyanophyceae; order Nostocales; family Nostocaceae; genus Nostoc; species Nostoc sp. JL31. Next base: position 12,317 of record NZ_JABXKO010000061.1, on the reverse strand, counting down.
CGAGAAGTAGATTACCATATTTCGGTATTAGTGGGATAGGTTCGTAGAAAACTACAGTTTGTTGTAAGTAAAATCGCTGTACGGCGTAGTTTTATAGTGTAAATGAAAAGTTGACATTTTAATTTACATCATTTAGTGTAAACATATTAAAATGTAATTTGTATTATACATAGCCATGTACTTTGAGGACGTGCGTGAGTGGCAGGGAACTGCGGAGGCTCTGACAAAGGAGCTCAAACGCCAGATTAAACACCTTGAACTGTCTATAGAATCACCTGCCCTTCGTACTGTTCGGTCGTGGAGAGCAAAACAACTTTTATCACAACCCAAAGGGCAAGAATTTGGATTTCGTCAGGTTTTGGAGGGATTGGCAACTGCTCTGTTATTGAAGAAAGGTTGGACACTTGCAGCGATCGCTCAAGTTTTACCTTCCTTTGGTGAAGATGTTTTAGAGAGGCAAATTATTGCAGAGGCTCAAGGTCATGATCCTACTTGGCTACCTACAATTTCAGCAACTTCTTTGCCTTTACCTACAGGACACCGCCCAGCGATGGATCTGGCTGAAGATGCTGTGGTGTTACTTGCTCAGGGAATTCTTCGCCAATATGACCGGGTTCTCCCAGGTCGAGTAATTGTGCGCCAAGAAGATAGTACGTTGCCACCAGAACTCTATCAAGCAATGTGCAAATTAGGTCGTCTATATATTGAAGAAGGATTAAGCGATCGCGCTGCTTGTGTACATACTGTTTTAGATAACGCTCGATACTCTCTTGGTTGCGATCGCTGGCAGTTAGGGATTTTTAGCCAATCAGACTTTCGCTTTTCTAGCGTTACCTTAATCGATCCAGATTTACGAGTACCTACCTCAGACTGTGCAGAGATTGCCAATCTGAGCGGGGGTTTTGGCGAAGACAATGTGATTGAGCATCGGTTATATACTGACTTATGCCAAGCAACTCAACGATTGGGCGGTCGTCGCCAACACAAAGCTTACACTGCACTACGAGAGTTATTTGGTAGGTACTCTCTGATAGGAGAACGGCAATTATTAGACTACTTGGTTGAAAATGACTTAACCCCTTTACAGGGAATGATCGTTGAGAAATTCTTTGACTCAGTACCAGATATCTGGCTAGTTGATGGATTAGCACATCGCTGCGCCCACTGTGGCACATTGATGCGATCGCATCCCAACAAAAAACTTTTTTCACAAGGGCGGTGTCCAATTCGCCAGTGCATTGGGCACAACTCACCAAAAGTATCTGAAAAACTAGATCCCAAAGACATTTTACGAATTGCCGAGCCACGAATTCTTACCTACTGGACAGGCCCAGCAATTGACGAATTAGCCATTTTTGATACAGCCCGACAAAATAAGCTCAATGCTGAACTTTACCCGGAGTCTGATTTATGCGATGTGGCGATTAATGAACGGGCAATTGGAATTGATGCCAAATCTTACACAAGTCCGGTGACTCTGGCTTTGCGTCTCAATCGTAGTATTGGCGGGCTGATTCACTATCGCCGCCGCATTCTTGCTGTGAGCGATCGCTTAATTGAGGATAACCCAAGCTACATTTCTACTCTTAAATCAACACTAGATAAAAAGGGCGATCCCGCCAGTTTAGAAATTATGTCAGTTTCCTCTGTAATTGATTTTTTAAAGAAGATGCCTTATGCGAACCAAACCTGATTTTTGGAAAGGTGCAGACCGAATTTGCTGGTATTGCGTCTTGATGAAGGAGTTTATTAATACTGATTCACTGGAGTACGCGCCACTAGTGATGTCAGGTATGGCAAGCATTTTAAATGCACCTGCATTAGAGCCTGCCCGTCAAGCCCTTTTCAATATGCGGCAGATGTCGCTAACTTTTGTTACACAGCAGTCAGTTAAACACGCAATTGCTCTCTATAACAATCATCATTACTGCAACCACACTAAAGGAACGTATGAGATTGATATTGAAACACTTCACTTTAAAAGAACAGACCCTTTAGAAGATTCTTTAATTACACAAGCGCGTCAAATTCTTAGTATCCCTCTGCCATACGACTCCTATGGTTTTACATTTGCCGATCCTCGTCAGCAGATGGCGGTTGCGTTAGGTGAAGAGTCAACAGCAGTAAGGATGCCGATCGCTCCGATTACCGCCCCGATTGCTGCGCGTCGTACACATTCCCTTAACCGCCAACCAAGAGGAAAAATTTGCATTCCCCTAAGTGAACTGCGCGATCTGGCTATTGAGATGGACGAGCGTGAAAAGCAAGATCCTGAGCGGCGATCTGGTAGTTGGGCAGATCGTTTTGAACGCTTTGACCTCATGGTATCGGAAGCTGGAAAGGGGCTGCGGAAAGAAGAAGATGTTCTGGAGTTAGAAGACATCAAGCACTTAATTGGTTTACCAGGGTCAGGTAAAACAACCATTCTCGTGTTAATAGCTATCTGGCTAGGATTACATGACTATAAAGCAATGTTTGTGTTTCCCTCCATTGAAGTTGCTAGGCAGTACATGGCTGAACTGGCATTTCATCAAGTTAAGGTGGGAATGCTTGTCGGTCAAAGTGATGAAACTCGCCGTCGTCATGCAGACAATATTGCTGAAGCTATAGCAACACGAGGTAATGGTGGCTTTGCTCACACCTTAGAACAGGCAGAAGTTTTTGGGATGAACTGCGTCCTACCAGCCTTTTCAACTGCTGATATGTCCCTGTGGGGCTTTGGTTACGCACCTTGCAACGAGATATTGCAAGGTGGGGGGAAACAGGGAAAGATGAAGAAATGCCTGTGTCCCTTATGGACAATGTGCGGTCGAAACAAAGCACCGCGAGATTTGTTGGATGCTAATATTTGGGTTGGTCATGTGCGATCGCTCGATACTCAAATATCACCTCACGCGATTCAAGAACAAGTACGATATTTTGAGTTAATTGCGCGCACCTTCGACGTAGTTGTTTTCGACGAAGGCGACATGGTGCAATCAGTGTTAGATGGTTATGGGGCAGCAACCTTAAGTATTTCAGGCTCAGAGCGATCCATTCATCGGGTAATTCTCGAACAAATCCATAACCGCTTTGCTCGTGGTGAGAACTATCGATTATTTGATCGGGATGTAGAACTTTACAGTCGTGACTTGTCAGAATTTGGCAACCATAATACTTCCTTAATTACCACCCTTCAGAATATGTCTAAGTCGCGGGTGGGAGAACGCTACGAAAATCAATTATTGACTGTATTACGGATTGTTAGCGAACTATTGAATACTTTAAAGAAATCCTCTCAGCAGAATGACCTTGATGAGCAAGAAGCCAAACTAGGCTTTAGTAAAAGTCGGGCGCTGACTGAATTTTGGGAAGCAGCAGCATATAACGCCTTCTACGATCGCACAGGTGTTGAGAACCCTCAAGACTTTAAAGCAGATTTGTGGCCTCGGATTTTAGGCTATAACCGTGAAACCCTTGAAAAGCAATGGAAAACTCTCATTAATCATTTTCGCCGTTACCTAGCTGAAAATCTGATTAAGCGACGTGATGCGATCGTAGAAGAAATTGCCGAATTATTTCTTAAGCTTTGTTTTCCAGATCATTCACCAACAATAGAAGCAGAAGATTTAGCTAAATTACTTATAACTGTTACTTTCGTAATTGTGGGGTACCAGCGAATTGTACCAGGAACTAGAACGATGGTTGCAGAGGGATTCATTCGTGAAACCATTGGGGAGTCAACTGCATCACCAGAACTGCGAAAATTTATTCCAGAAAGCATTTTAGGTTCATTTTCTGGAGTGGAATACAGTTTTTCCAAAGCACAAACAACACGTACCGCCGCCAAAAATGTGCAATTATCCTACATTACATTTGTTGGTGCGCCTCGAATGTTAATGCATCGCTTTCATCGGTTGTTAGACGCAGATGATGGACATCAAAGCCCAGCCGTTTTAATTACTTCAGCAACTTCATTTTTAGAAGCTAGTCCCGCCTACCACATTGACGCTGGGCCGCATTATTTACTAAAACCGCGTCAGTCAGAACATAAACCAGAACAGAGTGTTTATCGTTTCAAATGGTTTCCAGATAGTGAACGTGGTGATGAACCCCTCAAATATAGTGGTGCTGGCGAACTTCAACAACGTAATCTTCTGCGGATGGTGAATGCCCTTGTGCGCGGAGGAATTACTAAATCTGAAATTTACAAGTCCATGCGTAATTTTGATGTCAAGTTTGGTATTCGCCGTAAAGCCGCTTTAGTTGTCAATAGTTACGATCAGGCTCGCACAATCAAAAAGTATATCAATGACTATCATCCTGAAGTTGGGCGGCATACAAAGGCAATTGTTAAATCCCTCAGAGATGGAGAACAACCGACAGATTTTATCACCTCTGCTCAGTGTGAGGCATTAGGAGACGATGAAAACTGTGATATTTTAATTTTTCCCATGTTGGCAATTGGTCGAGGTGTGAACATAGTTTTCACCAAAGGAGATAGAAAACTAGATGCAGCAATTGGCTCGATTTACTTCCTGACTCGTCCTCATCCGACAAAGGATGATATGCGGCTGTTGTACAGCTTGGCAGGACAGGCAACACAAGAATTTGATAGTCGAGTTTTTAGTGAAACAGAAGATTTAAATGCGATCGCAACTTCTTGGCAGCAATCAAGAAAAGACCTTTGGCGCACTGCCAATAGATTGTTACGTGAACCTTTAATGGCTAGCCGTTTAGGCCCTGAACTTTTCAAATCGTTTACAGCTAATCAAATGGTTGCAATTTTACAAACAATTGGGCGCGGGATGCGGAATGGATGCCCGGTATCAGTTTACTTTGTAGATGCAGCTTGGGCTAAAAATTCAGCAGAAGATAAACCCGACTCTGGGCGAGATAGTATGCTGGTTCAGATGCGAATCATTTTAGAAGAATGTGTCAACCATCCCGATCCTGTAATTCGGGAAATTTATCAAGAACTTTACGGCGCATTTCTAACACCTTTGCAGCGGATTAAAGGAGTAAAATACCCTGATGAATTAGCTAATTCACAAGATTTTACGGATGAAGAAGACGGTTTCAATGATTTTTCAACACTATTGGAGATGTAAAAATGACCGACAATTTTGATAATGACATGGAATTGGAAGAAGATTTATTTGAAGAAGAAGAAGAAACTGATGATAATTTAGTTTCAGATACCTTTTATATTCAGCAAGGTCAAATCAAACCAATCAAACAATTTCCTTTAGCCTTAACTGTGCCAGACGATCTGCGTCCAATTATAGTAGAGGGTTCTACTCTTACTTGGACAAAAGCAGGCTTGCTATGTTTTGCCGATATTCTACAAGGAACTAATGTCAAAAATCTCCCCTATGCCTCATTGCGAGGTTTTCTCGAAGTAGTCTTAAAAGATGCGGCACGAATTGAACCAGATGTAGGTCTTACGAAGTTCGCATTTAATAATGCTAAAAGGGGAGGTGAGCCAGAACCTTTTGTTTACCTAAATGGTGTTAATGAAGAAGATATCAATCAAGTGCTTCGCCCAATTATTAATGATTGGTTTGCAAATTATCTCAGACCGTTTGTAATAAAAGAAGACATATCAACAGATATTATTGACCGCTTGCAAGGTTTGCAGGAAAGAGGAGAACTTCTGAAAGTTTCTCCATTTAAATCTCAAGTATTCCCTTGGAATTGGTCTAAACAGACAGGTACAACTCAGCCAAAAGATTTAACAGATAAATATGCCTATCGTGCGATAGTAGATTACGTAGCTCGTCAAATTGCTGGACAAGAGATTTTTCCAGATTTAGGGCCGATAAAACGTATTATTTCCAGCAATTATGGGATTGTAGAATTGATCGCCGATCCGATAACCTTACCTGACACAAAAGGGAAATTCAGTTTTGTGGTGAGCTTGGAAGTTGTGACTTATCCTTCTTTGCCTCAACCTTTGGTGAAAGTTGAGGTTTCCAAACGTCGCTGGTTTACTCAGTTAAAAGATCCTAAATATGACCGTAGGAATATTAGCGGTTTTATATTTTCTCAAGACTATCCCAATCGCGCTTTTACCTATCAAGTAAAATGCAAACAAGATAAAAATAACGAACAAGAGAAGAAGAATTGGCGTTGGGTGACAGATACAGATTTTGAAATCCTGCGGAGAGAATTGAAACTACCTCTAGAATCTTTTGATGGGCAACAAATCGCTTTGGGCAAAGCCTCTACTGATAGCTGTGAGGTTGTTTTAACTTACCGTAATGGACTTCAAGATAATTCAGAAGAAGACGAAAATAGTTCAGAAGGATACGGTATTGAAACAGGTGTACCAGAGATTGATAAATTAGATGCCTTAGAAGCGATCGCTAAAATTCTTAACCCATTAGGAATCAAAATATTCGATGGTTATACAAAAGTACCATCCAAGCACAAACTAGACGATACAGCATCGCGGATGATTAATCTTCCTACACTGTTTGGTGGTGTTTTGGAAGCTCTCGAAACTAATTCCGACTTGGAGCTTACTGCGAAATACCTCGATCAACTCGACGACAGTCAAATCGATACCTTGCTACGCAAACACTTTGACATCCGTTTAGAAGAGATTGAGTGGGGAAGAAAAGCTCTTCAATTTAATAGATTTACGCCGAATCAAACGAATGATCTCCAAAATATCATTCAGGCAAACCAAGCAGCGATGCAGCGACTATATCTTAATGAGCAACCGAGACTTTTTATATTTTATGAAGCTGATTTGGAGACAGAAGCAAAGCTATTGCAGAAAATTACTAAAGTTTTGTGGGGAAACACACTCGAAATTATTCTTAATCGCTTGCCAGCAAATACTCACGGACCACGAGAGATTTTACCTGGAAAAGACTTGAAAAATAAGGAGCGATCGCGCCAGCGAATTGAAGCATGGAAATCCACTGCAAAACAGATTGAAGACACCAATAAACCAACTTTCTCCTTGATAATGGCACGGCAATTTTACCCAGATCCTACTGGTAAAAACACTGTTAAACCTGACGATAAGGTTAATAAACCTTCAACCCGCCAAGCACTTGCAAAGGTTGGTAGCGGCGTGCAATTTCTTCTACCCATTGCAAAGACACGTAAAACAAAGCATCTCAAACTCGCAGACTTCTTCCATCGGATGCAGTCGGCTCTGAAAGATTTGTTCTCGGCTCATTCTGGTCGGATTGATGGTGTAAAAGAAAAGGTTGACAAGTACTTGCAAAATATCCCACCAGAAGCTAGACCAAAAGAAATTTTAGGGTTCACAATCGTCCGTAAACAAAGGGGTCGCTTTCGTGGTGTTATTGAGAATACATTTTTAGCAGTGGTAATGCGCCTCAACGTAGATACAGGAAAATGTGAGCTTTCCTGTGCTTACGAAAAAGGAAATTTAGTAATCAGCCCGTGGTTTAGCTTTTCTGATGCACTAGCTTTTATTGCCCAACTTACTCCAATCAAACTGGCTGATAAGCGTAATGTGTCTAAAACTCGATTCATGGACTTTGTAAAACAGATTGTTTCTAACTCTGTGGAAGATGGGATGCAACCATTGGTTATGATTGATTCTTCCAACTGCGTCCAACTGTGGGATTGGCTTGCTGATAGCAGAATTAATACTAATCAAATTAACCTTGGTCAGCAGTCTGAGAATATGCAGGATGAATGGCAAGGCGCACGTCTAATTCGCATTCGCCAAGAACTTGCTCCTGGAATTATTGAGAAAAAAGCCCGACATTTAATAGAAACTTGTGTAGAAGATACTAGAACTAAAGAAGAACTAAATAAATTACCACCTACGCTGAAAATTCCTTCAGCTTCTAGTGCGACTGGATTATTTCGACTCAGCGCTACTAAGCAAACTGGATGTGTGGCTTATCTATCTGTGGCACGTGAAGCACCACATCAATATTCACGTGGGCAAAGTTGTTATCGTTCAACCCAGACCCTAGCCAACAAAGTTGGGTTAAAGATAAGTCAACTCTCTACAAAAGCTCCATTTGTAGGTCGCTGGCCTTCTCCAAATCCTCTAGAGATTGTTGTTACCTTGAGACAACCAGAAGATAATCCTGATGACTTAGCTGCCCTTGTGGAGTCACTGCGCTATGGCTTTGGTCACTATAGCGATTGGACAGGTTTGCCTGCTCCCCTATTTTTTGAGCGTGTTGTACGGGACTACATCAGTGATTTTGCGATCGCAGATGAGGACATTGAATCAGAGCAAGATTAAATATCCTACCAGTGTAGAAAGAGGCTACTAATAAATTTACAACTTCAAAGAGGTATTCTTTGAAATCAAACTAAACTTGCACAAATATGACTGTTATAATGCATCGGGATGCATTGGCATTGTAAGGTATCGCCAAATTTAATCCGCTGCAAATTAATAAAATCCTGTATTTAACAAGCCAAGTTTAGCTCGATTTTATCTACAGCTTATCACAAATCTAGGCGATCGCTAAAGACTCAACTGAGAACCACCATATTACAAAATAGCGCCAGGCTAATGACAGACTGGCGCTATTTTTTTAATTTAATTCACAGTTAAAAATAGTTAAATGAATTTGCTAAATCTTTGTCGTTGATTCACCGCAATTTTTTATACAGCACTGCGGTTGGTTAATAAATTCCACAAGAAAACTGCGACAATTGCACCAAGAACTGCTACCGCAATACCTGGAATGCTGAGACTAGGAGCTGCTAGAGATAAAGTTCCCGTACTGAAAAATACACCTAAACTACCGCCAACAAAAGCACCGATAATTCCTAACACTATAGTTCCTAGAATTCCGCCACCTTGATGACCAGGGTAGATAGCTTTTGCGATCGCACCAGCAATTAGACCTAAAACAATCCAAGCAAGAATATTCATTGTTGTTAAGTTGGTAAACGTTTTTGACTTACATATATATATTAACTATCTTCATTTCTGACTTAATCTACCATCAGAATTAATTATGAGTATCCATTAGGAATAGTTTAATTGCTACTAAATTTTTTAATATATTGGGCTACCATCCTGCTTAGGACAAGTCGGCTATAGATAGGTGTGACAGCCGTTCTCTTAGGATTTGCCAATGTCCTAAGCTGTCTGACCACTGCTATATGACCCATTTGAGGTTAGATAGTCAATTAAAAAAAGCTCCTAGTAGGTCTTTAACTAGGAGCTTATACAAACTATTGCTTGGTAATTGCAGTATATGCATTTTTAATTAGCTCTCTCCTCTACTAGAAGAATTAAGCTGAGTTTTTAGAGACTGTCTCTAAAGTAATGTAAAGGAAGCAAAATCAGGCGATTGAGACGATCGCCTATCCCTTTGCAACATATCTAGTTTTTAATTTTTAATTGCTTATCTGACGATCGCTACCAATAACTTGATGGCTGATAAATGGGAAGAGTCTGCGGTAAAACCAATGCATACTTAGAAAAATCAGACTTACTAAGGTTAACAGCATAACACCCAGAATCGTTGTATATGCCCTAGTACGCCACCAAAAGCCATTTGCGCCTAGTCGCACCAGCTTCCATAAGTTAGCTATATCGGCGCTTTCAGAATCGTGAATGGTGATTGATAAGGATGTTGCTGTGTTTTGTCGTGCAATTGTCATTTTAATTACTCCTTTATGCCCAAATGCTGAGGCATTAATTTTAAAGTACGGTAATACGATAGATTTACTGTTATTTGAATATAATATCTCATAGCTTGATGCAAGAAGCAAGTTTTAATGGCTTGGGTATGGGGCAAAACAGTTCCGTTAGCGGATAGCTAAGGTTTAGCCCGTTCTGAGTAAAAAAGTCAGATTCCCCACTCAGCACTCATTAGACATCTTGCAAAAGTTACTTTTGCAAGATGTTGGGGAAACGTTTTATATAGCCATTTATTGACTCGCGATCGCTCTACATTTTTTACCAGTGGAATTATACTTAGTACTCAGGGGAAGCGCACTACTGAAGTTTGCGGTGCGATCGCCCTATCCAAGTATTAGGTAGCGGAGGATTTGGTAAAACTTATTTAGCTTTATATATGGCTCAAAAGCCAAAATTTTGTATAGTACAAATGTATGATTTGTTAGCCCTAATCCTAGATATTTTATAATAATTCTCATGACACAGATTAAGCCGGAAGTAAAGCGCACAGAAGAATTGCGCCAGTTATTGCAACAAGCAAGCTTCGCTTATTACGTCCTAGATGCTCCAATCATGGAGGATGCAGTCTATGACCAGTTATATCGAGAATTGCAACAACTGGAAACTCAATATCCAGAATTGACAGCACCCGATAGCCCGACTCAGCGCGTAGGTGAGAGGCCAGCAACACAATTTACCTCGGTGCGGCACAATATCCCCTTGTACAGTCTGGAAAATGCATTCAATATTGATGAGTTGCAAGCATGGGATCAGCGTTGGCGGCGACAAGTACCGAAAATAGATGCAGTGGAATATGTCACTGAACTGAAAATTGATGGTTCTGCTTTGGCTCTTACTTACCAAGATGGCATTCTAGTTAGAGGCACAACTAGGGGTGATGGGGTGACAGGTGAAGATATCACCCAAAATGTGCGGACAATTCGCTCAATTCCCTTACGTTTGAATTTTGAAGGGTTAGAAATTCTCGAAAGGGTAGAAGTGCGAGGCGAGGCATTTTTGCCGTTGGAAGTGTTTAAACAAATCAACGAGGAAAGGCAAAAAGCTAGTGAGCAATTATTTGCCAATCCCCGCAATGCCGCAGCTGGTACACTCAGGCAACTAGACTCTCGCATTGTCGCTAAACGGCGGTTAGACTTCTTTGGCTACACCTTACACATTCCTGGTAGAGATGACACTAGTATTGCTAATACCCAATGGGAAGCATTGGAGTTATTAGAAAAGATGGGTTTTCGAGTCAACCCTAACCACAAACTCTGTGCTTCGATCGCAGAAGTGGCAAAATATTATGAATACTGGGATACGGAACGGCTGAATTTACCCTACATGACGGATGGGGTAGTCGTGAAGCTGAATTCTTTTAAACTTCAGGAACAGCTAGGGTTCACGCAAAAATTTCCCCGTTGGGCGATCGCCTTAAAATATCCAGCCGAAGAAGCACCTACCCGTGTAGAAAATATTGCTGTAAATGTAGGACGAACGGGGGCGTTAACACCGTTAGCCGAGATGCGCCCGGTGCAACTGGCGGGAACAACAGTTTCCCGCGCCACTTTACATAATAGCGATCGCATTACTCAATTAGATATTCGCATTGGTGATACTGTCATTGTCCGCAAAGCTGGAGAAATCATTCCAGAAGTGTTGAGGGTAATCAAAGAACTCCGTCCCGCTGACACCGAACCCTTCGTTATGCCTACCCATTGCCCAGTCTGCGGCCAATTGGTGGTGCGAGAATCCGGTGAGGCGGTGACTCGGTGCGTCAATGCTTCCTGTGCGGCGATTCTCAAAGGTTCCATTGAACATTGGGTAAGTCGTGATGCCTTGGATATTAAAGGTATGGGCGAAAAACTGGTATATCAACTCGTTGATAAAGGTTTGGTGCATTCCGTTGCCGATTTATATGAGTTGACAGCAGAGAAGTTATCTGCATTGGAAAGGATGGGGAAAAAGTCGGCAGAGAAGTTAGTGGATGCGATCACTCAATCAAAAAATCAACCTTGGTCAAGGGTATTGTATGGTTTAGGCATCCGTCATGTTGGCAGTGTGAATGCCCAATTACTGACTCAGAAATATTTCACTGTAGACCAGTTAGCGGCAGCAAAGCAATCAGATATTGAAGGCATTTATGGTATTGGTGCTGAAATTGCCCAATCTGTGTACCAGTGGTTTCGGATTGATGCTAACCAAAGGTTGATAAAACGCTTACAAGCAGAAGGATTGCAATTAACTGCCACAGAGGAAACAAAAATATCTGGGGATGGTAATCAAAAGTTCGCAGGTAAAACTTTTGTAATTACGGGAACATTGCCAACCTTAAAGCGGGATGAAGCGAAGGCTTTGATTCAAAAAGCTGGGGGGAAAGTGACTGATTCAGTTAGTAAAAAAACAGATTATTTAGTTTTAGGAGAAGATGCTGGTTCCAAGTTAGAAAAAGCAATTTCCTTGGGAATTACGCAGCTAACTGAGGCGCAATTATTAGAGATACTTGAAGATTAAAACAAGGTATCCCTGATGCAAATAATTTAGAATTTCTATCCCACAATACAGTTTAGATAAGCTCAAAGACCTGATGTAGAGACGCGATTTATCGCGTCTTCAAAGACCAATCATCTATTAAAACCCACATTCCGCAGGGCGTGTTAAAAAAGAAGATAATATTTTCGACAAGGGGCAC
>NZ_JABXKO010000035.1:0-79499 GCF_017114965.1 Nostoc sp. JL31 | reverse complement strand
CCCAGCCATACACAGATACACCCCTCTCATACGAGAAGTAGATTACCATATTTCGGTATTAGTGGGATAGGTTCAAAAGTAACTTTTGCAAGATGTCTATTGGTATCAGTTTGAATTTTTGTGGACAGCTAATAGGCTGTTATTAGAATATTTGCAAGAATCCAGAAAAATAGCAATAGCAAAATAAATTATTTATAAAATTTTCCATTCAGTACCTAAAGTATTATAAAGCACTAATAATCTGTAATCCTTGCTTGTCAACGATTACTATGAAAGCACTTTGCTTTCATAAAAATTGCAGTTGACTGTTATGAAAACAAAGTAAAAATTGAGCTACTGATTAATTAAATCTTCTGCTATTGCCTCAATTAAATGAGCTAGAAGAGCAAAACGCCTTAGATTTTGACCGGGATGTTATTTGCTTAACAGAACCGTATTGACTTATCGGCCGAGAAAATCGGTGTCTTTTTTATCCCTTAAGGTATTAATTATTCTTGTCCTCTCACAACAAGTGACCGTACAGTTAATACTCCCATTGCAAACCATCTCTAAATTTTTAATTTTCAATGAAGATGTATTGAAATTAACTACGATTTTGAGCAAATAGGTCAGAATTAGAGAAATAAATTTTAGAGTCAATGCCCTTTCATATAAACATTGTGAAAATGCGGCATAATTTGTTGTGAAATTTGTCTTTTAAGATAATTTAAGAGCTAATAAGGTAACTATAAATTGTAAGTAATAATACTTTTTTGAAACATATCAAAGCTTTAACATCCTTGAGTGGTGTTGTAGCTATATCAATTTTCATACATCTAGAATTGTTGATTTTTTCATACATAATTTAGGCAAGAGCATAACTTCATTTAGTCAGTGACATCTGATGTTTTATATGTAAATACCAATATCAACTACTTTGCGAAATCATTAAGATGTTAATTAATAATGCAGTAATTCTTAATAATAAAGCTTTTTGTAAGTTTATTTTTACTTCATAAGATATGAAACCAATAACTAATTTATTGACTCAAAACAAACATAATTTACTCACATCAAAGGGTGAAATTTCATTACCAGAAAATAACTTAGAACGAGATAATTTAACATTACCTATTTTGAAAACATCCGAAAAAGACCTACTAATCGAGTGGAATCATACTCAAACTGATTATCCTCAGCAAGCCTGTATTCATCAGTTGTTTGAAGCACAAGTAGAGAAAACACCTGATGCTGTAGCACTAAATTTTAATAATCAGCATCTCACCTATCAAGATTTGAATAGTCGTGCTAATCAACTAGCCAAACATCTACAATCACTAGGGGTAGGAACAGAAATTCTTGTAGGAATCTGCATAGAGCGCTCCTTAGAAATGGTTGTAGCACTCTTAGCTATCCTTAAAACAGGTGGAGCTTATGTACCATTAGATCCAGGGTATCCACAAGAACGTTTAGCTTTCATGCTGTCAGATACCCAGGTATCTGTACTATTAACTCAAAAAGAACTAGTTGCCAAATTACCTACTCACACAGCATTTGTAATTTGCCTAGACACAGATTGGAACACAATTGCCCAAAATAAAAAAGATAACCTAAGCACTAGTGTCACTGCTGATAACTTGGCTTATGTCATGTATACATCAGGTTCTACAGGTACACCCAAAGGTGTTAGCGTTATCCATCGTGGTGTAGTTAGGTTAGTCAAAGAAACTAATTATGCTCAACTCACGTCTGAAGAAGTAATTCTGCAACTAGCTCCTATTTCCTTCGATGCTTCCACTTTTGAAATTTGGGGTTGCTTACTTAATGGTGGGCGATTAGTAATCTATCCTCCTAATACACCATCTTTAGAAGAATTAGGGCAGATTATTCAGCAATACCAAATTACTACTCTTTGGCTGACAGCCGGTTTATTTCAGCTGATAGTGGATGAAAAAATTGATGCTTTAAAATCCTTGCGTCAACTTTTAGCGGGTGGTGATGTCTTATCTGTTCCCCATGTGCAGAAGTTTCTCCAAACAGTAGAGAACTGTCAACTAATTAATGGTTATGGACCAACGGAGAATACAACTTTTACCTGCTGTCATCCTATAAAAGCGCCACTGCAACCTCATGTTTCGATTCCTATTGGTCGCCCAATTGCTAACACCCAAGTTTATATATTAGATCAAAACCTCCAATCAGTATCAATTGGAGAAGCTGGTGAATTGTACATTGGTGGTGATGGATTAGCTAGAGGCTATTTGAACCGCCCTGAGCTAACTACCGAAAAATTTATTACTCACTCATTTGATAACAATTTAGCAACCCGCCTTTACAAAACGGGAGATTTAGCTCGTTATCTTCCAGATGGAAATATTGAGTTTTTAGGCCGTATTGACAATCAGGTAAAAATTCGTGGTTTCCGAATTGAACTAGGGGAAATTGAGCGAGAAATTGCACAACATCCTGACGTTCGGGAAATTGTCGTTTTAGCTCGTCAGGATGAAGTAGGTGAAAAACAGTTGACAGCTTATATTGTTCCTCACTATAACAGCGGATACACGCACAATAAATTACGTGGTTTCTTACAACAGCGACTACCTAATTACATGGTGCCATCGGCATTTGTGATGTTAGAATCACTGCCTTTAACTGCAAATGGCAAAGTAGATAGACATAAATTGCCAGTCCCAAGTAGAGAACGTCCACAACTGGAACAAGCGTACATTGCTCCCCAAAGCGATTTAGAACGTCTGCTTGTAGGTATTTTATCCGAACTGCTCAAAATCGATCGCGTTGGGATTGATGATAATTTCTTTGATTTGGGAGCAACTTCAATCTCAATTCTCCAAGTTGCTGCGCGAATAAAACAGGAACTTGGTATTGAGCTACCTGCTGTGAAGCTATTTCAGTATTCAACAATTGGCTCTTTAGCAAACTATTTGGATTCAAACCAGAACAGCCAACCGTCTTCTGACAAGCTGCAAAATCGCGCCCAACGCCAACAAGCAGCTCGTGCTCGTCGCCGTAATCATCAACAAGGTGTTTAAGCAATGGTAAATATGCAAGCATCCGATAACCAAGATCCTAGTGATGGTGTTGCCATTATTGGCATGGTAGGAAGATTTCCTGGCGCTGGAAATGTCGATGAATTTTGGCGCAATCTGTGCGAGGGATTAGAATCAACAACTTTCTTTCAAGATGAAGAACTAGATCCTAGTATCGATCCGAACCTTTGCAAAGATCCTAGCTATGTAAAAGCTAGAGGGATAATTCCTGCGGGAGAAACCTTTGATGCCGCTTTCTTTGGCATTAATCCGCTAGAAGCTGTGGTTATGGACCCACAGGCGAGAGTTTTCCTAGAGTTGGTTTATGAAGCCCTAGAAAATGCGGGTTATGAATCAGAGTCTTTTGAGGGTTTGATTGGTTTGTACGCTGGTTGCGGTCAAAATACTTATTTTGCTAACCATATTGCTGGTCAGATGGAAATTGTCGATCGCATCGGTGAGTTCCAAACGATGTTAGCCAATGAAAAAGACTTTTTAACCACCCGTGCTGCTTACAAACTCAACCTCAAAGGCCCAGCCGTCAGCGTCAATACAGCCTGTTCCACTTCTTTAGTAGCAGTCATTCAGGCTTGCCAAGCTTTAACCAGCTATCAGTGCGATTTGGCTTTGTCTGGTGGTGTATCTATGACTACACCTCAAAATAGCGGTTATATAGCTCAAGAAGGCAGTATGCTCTCTGGAGATGGGCATTGTCGTCCCTTTGATGTCAGCGCTCAGGGCACAATGTTCAACAATGGCGCAGGAGTGGTTGTCCTCAAGCGCTTAGAAGATGCACTCAATGATGGCGATCGCATCTATGCTGTAATTCGTGGTTCTGGTATTAATAATGACGGCGCTGATAAGGTGAGCTTTACGGCTCCCAGCGTGGACGGACAAGCAGAGGCCATTGCAATGGCGCAAGCTTACGCTAACTTTCACCCAGAAACCATCTCTTATATTGAAGCTCACGGCACAGCTACACCTTTAGGTGACCCAATTGAAATTGAAGCGCTGACGCAAGCATTCCGGGTGCATACAGATGCTAAACAATTTTGTGCGATCGGCTCTCTTAAAAGCAATGTCGGACATTTAGTTGCGGCTGCTGGAGTAGCAGGGTTAATTAAAACCGCTCTCGCTCTACATTATAAAAAGATCCCACCTAGTTTAAATTTTGAGGCTCCCAATCCCAAGATTGACCTTGCCAACAGCCCCTTCTATGTAAACACCAAACTAGCTGAATGGTCGGAGGGTGAAACTCCGCGACGAGCAGGTGTGAGTTCTTTTGGTGTCGGCGGGACTAATGCTCATATTGTGCTAGAAGAAGCGCCACAAATCCAAAGTTCCGGATCTTCGCGTCCACAGCAGCTATTGTTGCTCTCGGCAAAAACTAGTAAAGCTTTAGAGGCTGCAACAGCAAATTTGCAGCAACATTTGCAGTATAATGCCGAAATTAACTTAGCTGATGTAGCCTATACTTTACAGCGAGGGCGCAAAGCTTTTAACTACCGACGCAGTATAGTTTGTCACGATATCACAGATGCGATCGCAGCCCTCCAATCTTTAGATCCAAATCAAGTAAATACCCGTCATATAGAAATCCGCAATCCAGCCGTTGTCTTCATGTTCCCTGGACAAGGATCGCAATATGTGAACATGGGACTGAATCTCTACAACCGCGAACCTGTATTTCAGGAAGCAGTAGATGAATGTGCTGAAATCCTTAAGCCTTTACTGGGCAGGGATTTACGAGAAATCATGTATCCAGCACCGAGCGATGCCTACGGCGGGCTACGCCTACGCGAAACTGCGACTATCTCCTTGCGGCAAACCTGCTTTACCCAGCCAGCATTATTTGTTATTGAATATGCTTTAGCGCAACTGTGGCAAAGTTGGGGAGTCAAGCCCCAAGGCATGATTGGCCACAGTATTGGTGAATTTGTCGCTGCTTGTATAGCGGGTGTATTTTCCTTAGAAGATGCGCTGATGTTGGTTGCAACTCGCGGTCGCTTAATGTGGGAGTTACCAGCAGGGGCTATGCTCTCAGTGCGTTTACCAGCCAAAGAGGTAGAGCCGCGATTGAGTGCAGAACTAGCGATCGCTGCAATTAATGGCCCTTCCCTGTGTGTAGTTTCTGGCCCCACAGAGGCGATCGCGACTCTGCAAAAACAATTAGAAAGCGAAGAAGTTATCTGTCGCCATTTACACACTTCCCACGCTTTCCACTCCCCAATGATGGATAGCATCATTCACCCCTTTGCAGAGGTAGTTGGGAAAGTTAAATTATCGCCACCCCAAATTCCCTTTGTATCCACAGTTACCGCCGATTGGATTACAGCCCAGCAAGCAACAGATCCGATGTATTGGGCTACACATCTGCGTCAGACTGTGCGATTTGCAGAGGGCGTACAAACCTTATGGCAGCAGCCAGAACGCTTACTGTTAGAGGTGGGGCCACGAATCACAACTACAACCCTAGCTCGCCAACAAGCAAAAGATATTAAACAACAGATAGCGATTCCTTCTCTGGGTGATAACGCCGAAAACGAAGCCGAATGGACGGCATTACTCAAGGCAGTAGGACAACTGTGGCTAGCAGGAGTATCTATTGACTGGAGCAACTTCTATCAAAGGGAAACGCGACAACGAATTCCTCTTCCTACCTATCCCTTTGAACGCCAACGCTTCTGGATTGATCCTCCACCTCATCCCAATCGCGCAGCAACTCCCAAACTTCCAAATCCCCAGTTATTAGAAAAGACCCAAACTATGACAACATCCCCTCAGCAAAAACTTATTCCTCTGCTCAAAGAAATTATCGAAGAAACATCAGGATTGGAAATTGCTAGTGTTGACGACTCGACAACATTTTTAGAAATGGGATTAGATTCCTTATCTCTAACGCAAGTCGGGTTAGCTTTGAAGAAAAAATTTAAAGTTAAGGTAACACTTAGGCAGCTACTAGAAATTTGCCCAAACTTAGTAACGTTGGCTGACTTGATCAATCAAGCCTTGTCTCCCGAAGCTTTATCTGCACTAGGATTAACAGAAACCGTTGCAGACCCCATTCCAGAAGCACCATTGCCAGAACCTGCACCTGCAAACACATCACCCACTTTGCTAGTGCATGAAGTTCATAGAAATGGATCAAATGGATCTACACCTCAGATTTCCCTGCAACCTGCTGCATCTAATAGCGTCTTAGAAGGTGTGATTAATCAGCAGCTACAAATTATGAGCCAGCAATTGGCGCTATTGGGTAATAGCAGTCAATCTGTAACAGTCCCAGTTGTACCTGCGGCGACATCTCAAAATAATGGTGTCAAGCCACAAAACGCTGTATCTATCCCCCCAACCCAAACCAGCAAAGAATCACAAGTATCTGTAGATACCGAGTCAAATGGTGCTAAAAAGGCATTCGGTGCGGCTGCTCGAATTGAAAAGACCCAGACTAAAACTCTCACAGCGCAACAACGCACTTATTTAGACAAAATTATCCAAAGATATACAAAACGGACTCAAAAATCCAAAGAATATACCCAATCTCATCGCCCTTATTTGGCAGACCCAAGAACTGTTTCTGGATTTAACCCGACGATGAAAGAGATGGTTTATCCCATCGTGGTGTCTCGTTCATCTGGTTCTAAACTTTGGGATGTTGATGGCAATGAATATGTCGATTTAAGCAATGGCTTTGGCTTGAATTTGTTTGGTTGGTCGCCACCTTTCATTACCGAAGCAATTGAAGCACAACTCAAACTCGGCATGGAAATTGGGCCGCAAACTCCCTTAGTTGGAGAAGTGGCAAAGCTGATGTGTGAGTTGACTAACTTTGACCGAGCAGCCTTTTGCAACACAGGTTCGGAAGCGGTGCTGGGAGCGATGCGGATGGCACGTACTATCACAGGGCGTAACTTGATTGCCATCTTTTCTGGAGCTTATCACGGTATCTTGGATGAAGTAATTGTTCGGGGTACAAAGAAACTCCGGTCAATTCCTGCTGCTCCTGGTATCCCACCGGAAATGGTAGAGAACATTTTGGTAGTGGACTACGATTCGCCTGAGTCTCTAGAAATCCTCAGAAGTCGGGCTGATGAGTTAGCAGCAGTGATGGTAGAATCTGTGCAAAGCCGTCGCCCTGAATACCAGCCTAAAGAATTCCTCCAGCAATTGCGTGATTTCACGGAAGATGCTGGTATTGCCCTGATTTTTGATGAAATCGTTACCGGATTTAGAATTCATCCAGGTGGCGCTCAAGCGCATTTCGGTATCAAGGCAGACATAGCAACCTACGGCAAGATTGTAGGCGGTGGACTACCAATTGGAGTCATTGCTGGCAAATCACAATATATGGATGCTTTGGACGGTGGATTTTGGCAGTTTGGCGATGATTCTGTTCCAGAGGTCGGCGTGACTTACTTTGCCGGTACTTTTGTCCGCCATCCTTTAGCACTAGCAGCCGCCAAAGCAGTACTTCAGCATTTAAAACAGAGTGGTCCCAGCTTGCAGCAAAATCTCAATGCCAGAACCGATAAGTTTGTAGCGGAACTCATGGGCTATTTCCAGCAAGTTCAGGCTCCGTTTACAGCTTATAATTTCGGCTCCCTCTTCATGGTGAAGTCTTTATCAGAGTTTCCCTACGGAGATTTACTTTTTTACTTGCTGCGGGATAAGGGAGTGCATACTTGGGATCACCGTCCTTGCTTCTTGACGACAGCCCATTCCGAAGCCGATCTGGCTGTCGTAATGGCAGCCTTTAAAGAAAGTATTGCCGAAATGCAGTCTGCTGGCTTCTTGTCTGCACCGCCCATAGAAGTAACAAACCGCGAAGTTACCAATAACAGTTTACGTAATCGTCCTCCGCAACCTGATGCCAAATTAGGACGAGATCCCCAAGGAAACCCCGCTTGGTATATCCCCGATACCGAGCGTCCTGGGAAATATTTACAAGTCGCAAGTGTTTCTTGAAGTGCTTTCAAAAATCAAGTGCATAGAAAGTGTAGTAAGCGTTAGTAATTTTTGCAAATAGTAAATACTCATCCATTTTTGTATGTCAGTTGATAATCTACTTGAACCGAGTTCTATTAAGTCCGATCCGAAGCTTCCTGAACAAATCATTGAAACCGATTTTTCAAACTTTCGGGAAAACTTCAACTCTTCTCACTTCATGTTTTCGCATAACCTTGCAGGACATCCTTTATTTGAGATCCCCCGCTTAGTTGAGCTTGCAAATACTATGCTCAGTCAGGGTAGAACAAATAAAATCCAGTCTTATATCAGCAAAGTTCCTGTTGAGCAAAAGTGGAATCAGCGACCTGGAATCAAGGACATTAACGAGGCGATCGCACATATTGGGGAATCGGATTCTTGGGTCATGCTTGAAGATGTTCAAGTAGACCCAGAATATGCTGCCTTGGTCAACCAGATTATAACTGAACTCGAAACGCTTACAGGTAAACCCCTTCGGAAGCAGATGACGTGGTTAGGTGCTTACATCTTTATTGGTTCCCCAAATTCTATTACACCTTACCATATCGATAGTGAGTTGAATTTCCTGTTTCAAATTCAGGGCGAAAAAGATATGAGCCTCTTCAATCAAAGTGATCGTTCTGTACTGAGCGAAGAGGAGATTGAAAAATTTTATGTAGGCGACCTGAACGTAGCAAATTATAGAGAGGATAATCAGAGTAAAGCAAGGGTTTACCATTTGCAACCAGGTAAGGGACTCCATCATCCGATATTGGCACCCCATTGGGCTAAAAATGGTAATAATGTCTCTGTGGCTTTAAGTATCCTCTTTTATCTGCGACCTTACGATCTCAAAGCCAGAACATATCAAGTCAACAGCTACTTACGCAGACTGGGATTAAAACCTACTCCACCAGATAAATCTGCTTTGAAAGATCGGCTCAAAATTTTTGCTCTGGGTCTTCTATCCGATCGCCAACCGAAAAGTAAATTTATGATACTGCGCTCTGGTGTATTAAGACTCAAATCTCTTGAGGGAAAGTTAAAACAATTTATCAACAATATTATCAAAAAAATCTAATTTTTCTCCAAAGACTAATTATTAATTAGCCTGAATATTGAATCGTGTTTTATAGCAATTCTAAATTATTTGTAAAATCTTTTTTTTAGACACTTCGCGTAGCTTGTTTTTATACAATACTCAGTACTTGTTACATCCTTTATGTAGCCGACATAAATCAATTACGCGTTTAGTTTTAAAAATAATTTTTACAATTTAAATAGGATTGCTATAGATAGAAAATAAAACCAAAAATATCAATGTATAAACATATCAAATCGCTCACTTCTTTACGCGGTATTGCAGCCTTAGTTGTTGTTATACACCATTTTTCTTACTACGGTTTACCAAAAACAGGTTCAACTTTATCAGCCTACAGTAATTTTTTTAAAAATGGATATCTATGGGTTGACTTTTTCTTTATTCTGAGTGGTTTTATCATGACCCACGTTTATGCAGATGCTTTTTATTTAAAAGTAAGCTTAAATAACTATAAATCATATTTATTCTCGCGTTTTTCTAGAATTTATCCTCTACATATATTTATTATTTCTCTGTTTATTGGATTAGAAATTATCAAAATACTCTTCCTAAATACTTCTGCTTTCACTGGTAAGTTTAACTTAACTGCTCTTTTTGCCAATATTTTTCTTCTCCAAGCATTCGATCTAAAATGCCCACCTTTATTATGGTGTAGTACCTATTGGAATGAGCCAGCTTGGTCAATCAGTGTAGAGTTTTTTATTTACTGTATTTTTCCATTTTTATTATTATTTTTATTAAAAAACGATAGTAAAGATGATTTGATAATTTATAGCTTTACTCTCTTTAGCATCTTACTACTAATAACCTTTACCCGTGGCAATTTAGATACTATTATTGGCATCCCTTCAATAGCTAGATGCGGGCTAGAATGCATACTTGGTATTATAACTTACAAAATTTACCGCAGAGGTAATTATAAAAAGTATTTAAATCTTAATTTACTGGCAATGATAGCTATAACTTGGATAATTATGATTATGCATTACTACTGGGATCATTTTCGTAACCTTCATGATTGGCTAATTTTACCGGCTTTTTCTTTACTTATTTTAGCTGTCTCCATCAAGAATAATAGTGTGATATCAAAATTTTTAAATTCAGGCTTAATGCTATATATCGGGACTATATCTTACTCAATTTATATGGTTCATTGGTTTTTTCAAGAATTGTTAAAAGTCTTCTGGTTTTATAAATTTCACGATGTTTTTGGCAAAGGATTCACAGAATATCAAGCATTGACATCTTTAGGAGTATTTCTTATGATTATTTTATTGACTGCATCATTGACATATAGATTTGTAGAAGTTCCTATGCGTAATTATTTAAAATCTACAATCTTGAGCAAGCAATGTATTTAAAGTCAGTAATTTAAAAAAGATTGAGATTTAACCACATTCAATAAACTGAGAAAATAAGAGAGTTTTATGACCTTATCACCTGTAAATTACCAATCGACATTAACTGCGGTTGATTTTGATCCATTTGCAGATGGAGAATTACTTCTAACCGCTCCTGCTACAGAATCACAAAAAGAAATTTGGGCTTCTGTACAAATGGGTGATACTGCTAATTGTGCTTATAATGAGTCTCAATCTCTGCGACTAAAAGGCAAACTTGATGTCAAACTTTTCCAATCTGCGGTGGAAAAGTTAGTACAACGTCATGAAGCACTACGGACAACTTTTAGTACCGATGGCAATACACTCTGCATTGTTGCTTCTCGGCAAATTGAGATTCCTATTATTGAACTGTCTAACCTAGAACCACAGGAACAACAGGAAAAATTAGCTAGGATCTTGCGACAAGAGGTAGAGCAACCTTTTGATTTGGAACATGGGCCTCTATTTCGGGCAAAAATTGTCAAATTGCAGCCGCAGGAGCATCTAGCTATTTTGACAGCCCATCATATTATTTGTGATGGTTGGTCTTGGGCAGTACTGATGCCAGATTTGGGTAAACTTTATTCTGGCTTGCAACAGGGTATTGTTCCTGAATTAGAAGAACCAGACTACTTAAGTGAATATGCGATTTTGCAGGAAGAAGAGGCAAATAGTCCAGAAGCGATCGCTACAGAACAATACTGGTTACAACAATTCGCTGACTCTGTACCTATACTGGATTTCCCTAGCGATCGCCCCCGTCCCCCACTCAGAACCTTTAACGCCGCCCGCGAAGATTGGCATTTAAGCCCCGAATTAGTTACCAACCTGAAACAACTAGGAACAAAACTTGGTTGTAGCTTTATGACTACAATTCTGGGAGGATTCGAGGTCTGGCTGCACCGTCTGACAGGACAAAACGATTTAGTTGTAGGTATTCCAGCCGCCGGACAAGCTGCTTTGGGGCAATATAATCTCGTCGGTCATTGTGTAAATTTACTACCGTTGCGTAGCCAGATTGATGGCGAAAAATCTTTCAGCGACTACTTGCAAACGCGGCGCTCGGCTGTCTTAGATGCTTATGACCATCAACAATTTACCTTTGGTAGCCTGGTCAAAAAATTAGTATTGCCACGGGATTCTAGTCGCATTCCCTTAGTACCAATTATATTTAATGTCGATCAAGCCTTAGACAGCGATCGACTTCCCTTTATCGGGTTAGAGGTAGAATTTTTCTCCAATCCCCGCGCATTCGAGAATTTTGAACTGTTTATCAATGCTACGGAATCGCATGGTGAACTTATTCTGGAATGCCAGTACAACACTAATCTATTTGACGCTGACACTATCCGCCGCCGGATGGCAGAGTTTGAAACTTTGTTATTAGGCATAGTTGCTAACCCTAATCAAATTATTGCTAAATTGCCAATTTTGCCAGCAGTTGAGCAACAGTTATTAGCAACATGGAACAATACTCAAACAGCTTATCCCCAAGATATCTGCATTCACCAGCTGTTTGAAACTCAAGTCGAGAAGACTCCAGATGCGATCGCTGTAATTTTTGAAGATCAACAAATTAGCTACCGCGAACTGAATCAGCGAGCCAATCAGCTAGCCCATTATCTCCAAAGCTTAGGAGTCGGGTCAGAAGTTCTAGTTGGTCTGTGTGTCGAGCGCAGCTTGGAAATGGTTGTAGGAGTTTTAGGCATTCTCAAAGCCGGAGGAGCCTACGTACCATTAGATTATGCCTATCCTGAAGAACGTTTAGCTTTCATGCTGCAAGATGCTCAGGTGTCAGTGCTACTAACCCAGGAGAAGCTAAAGTCAGGGCTACCCAACCATCAAGCAAAGATTATTTGTCTTGATAGCAACTGGCAGTCCATAGATTACGGGTTAGATAACCCAACACATAACATCACTTCCAATAACTTAGCCTACGTCATTTATACATCTGGCTCGACAGGTCAACCGAAAGGCGTTCAAATTCAACATCAGAGTGCTGTTAATCTCCTAAATGCGATCGCTAAAGAACCCGGTTTAACTGCTGAAGATACTCTCCTCTCTGTTACTAGCCTATCCTTTGATATTGCCGTTTCAGAAATTTTTCTACCCCTGTCTGTAGGTGCGAAGTTGGTGTTGGTGAGTCGTGAAGTTGCGGCTGACGGCACACAACTGTTAAAAACGCTAACCACCTCCGGGGCAACCTTTATGCAACCGACACCAGTTACTTGGCGGCTATTAGTGGCAGCCGGATGGCAAGGTAGTCCTCAACTGAAGATGATTTCCACAGGTGAAGCCTTACCTAGAGACCTCGCCAATCAATTATTACCGAAGGGAGCTTGTCTGTGGAACCTGTACGGACCTACAGAAACAACGATTTGGTCAACAGGTTACAAGGTGACAACGGCAAATAAAGCAATAGGCATTGGTTGCCCTCTAGCTAATACGCAAATCTACATTTTAGACTCTCATTTAGAACCCGTTCCCATTGGTATATCAGGTGAGTTGTATATTGGTGGCGAAGGACTAGCAAGAGGATATCTGAATCGTCCCGAACTGACTGCTGAAAGATTTATTTCTAATCCCTTCAGCCCAAACCCGAAATCGCGCTTATACAAAACTGGAGATTTAGCTCGTTATTTACCAGATGGACATATTGAATACTTGGGTCGTATCGACTATCAGGTAAAACTGCGTGGTTTCCGCATAGAATTGGGTGAAATTGAAACCGCACTCCTGCAACATCCAGAAGTAAAAGAAGCCGTTGTCATTGTTCGAGAAGACACTCCTAACGAGACTAGTCTAGTAGGTTATATTGTTGCCGAAACTGGTCAAGATAGCTTGCAAGTGATTTCGCAATTGCGTCGATTCTTGAAACAACAACTTCCTGACTTTATGGTGCCAACGATCTTTATGGCACTAGAAGCTATGCCGTTAACCCCCAATGGCAAAGTCGATCGCAAGGCATTGCCAGAACCAGATGCTTCCCGCCCGGAACTGGAGGCAAATTATGTAGCACCTCGCACTCCCATTGAGCAGCAGATTGCAGATATCTGGGCGCAGGTTCTTAATGTCAAGCAGGTTGGGATTAACGATAACTTTTTTGAATTGGGTGGATATTCTCTACTAGGAATTCAAGTGGTTTCTCGAGTGCGCCAAGCCTTGCAAGCAGAAATTTTGATGTCCAATTTATTTGAATTACCAACGGTAGCGGATTTAGCTGAACGAGTGGAAACTCTGCGGTGGGCAACCCAAGGTGTTCAGGCTGCTGAGAGTGAAACAGCTGATGATTACGAGGAAGGTGAGCTATGAAAACATTAGATGAACTACTATCTGAGCTACGTCAGCGCGATGTCAAACTTTGGCTAGAGGGCGAACGCTTACGCTATCGGGCCGCAAAAGATAGTCTCACACCAGAATTGCTGACCGAGTTAAAAACTCAAAAAGCCGAAATCATCAACTTTCTCCGACAAATTAACACAGCCGCCAGTTCACAGATTCCCCCAATTGTCGCTTTTGAACGGAATGGTAACTTGCCGCTTTCCTTTGGTCAGCAACGGATATGGTTCCTCCATCAGTTTGAACCTGATAGTTCCTCAAATAATATGCCGGTTGTGGTGCGTTTCACGGGGAATCTGAATGTTGCTGTCTTAGAGGAAAGTTTAAGAGAAGTCGTCCGTCGCCATGAAGTTCTGCGGACAACTTTTCCAGCAGTGAATGGCAAGCCCACTCAAGTAATTGCCACCGATGTTTCCTTGATACTGCCAATAATTGACTTGCGGCAAGTACCAGATGAACAACGAGAGGCGGAAGCTCACCTACTGGCAACTAAAGAAGCTCATCAACCCTTTGATTTAGGCAATGGGCCAATTTTGCGGGTGTTACTGCTGCGCTTAAGCGATCGCGAACATCTGCTGATCTGGAATATGCACTGCATAGTTTGTGATGGTGCTTCATCCGATCTGTTCTATCAAGACCTCACTACTATCTATAAAGCATTATCAACAGGTCAGGTTTCTCCTTTAACTCCCTTACCAGTGCAGTATGCTGATTTTACGAATTGGCAATATCAATGGCTCCAGGGAGAGGTTTTAGAGTCACAGGTAAATTACTGGAAGCAAAAGCTAGAAGGCAATTTACCCATCATTGAGTTACCTTACGATCGCCCCCGTCCTCAAGGAGTGCAAACCTATCGAGGCGATCGCGCTGCCCTGCTGCTATCAAAGGCGCTGAACCATGCCCTGACAGACATGAGTCAAAAATGGGGTGTCACCCTGTTCATGACTCTACTGGCAGCATTCGAGCTATTGCTCTACCGTTATTCTGGACAAGAAGACCTACTAATTAACTTTGCAAGTGCAGGTCGAGGACAAGTTGAAACCGAGGGGCTGATTGGATTTTTTTCTAATACTCTTGTACTGCGGAGTAGCTTTGCAGGCAATCCAACTTTCCGAGAATTATTAGACCGAGTGCGTAAGGATTGTTTAGAGGCTTATACCCATCAAGACCTACCCTTTGAAAAGCTAATTGAAGAACTTAAACCAGAACAGCGAAATCGCAATAGTTCACCCCTGTTTCAAGTAAAATTCTCCCTCAATCCTCCTTGGTCGAATGGTCGTGGCATGGCATCAATGCAACTACCTGATTTGACTATCACTTCTCTATTTGGCTACATCTATCATGGCAAAACCAAATACGATCTAACATTGGTTCTGCGGGAACAGGATAATGGTCTGGGCATGGTATTTGATTATAATGCCGAGATGTTTGATGCCAGTACAATAGAGCGGATGTTGGGACACTTCAAAACTTTGCTCGAAGGTATTGTTGCTAATCCCGATCGGCCGATATCTGAATTACCCCTGTTGACAGCAGGTGAACAACATCAAGTGTTGTTTGATTGGGATGGCAAACAGACTGATTATCCTCAAAATACTTGTATCCATCAATGGTTTGAGGCTCAAGCTAAACGAACTCCAGATAATATTGCAGTAAGTTTTGAGAATCAGCAACTAACCTATCAGGAACTCAACCAGCGTGCAAATCAACTAGCCCACTATTTGCAAACTCTAGGGGTAAGATCGCGGGTACTCGTCGGTCTTGATCTAGAGCCTTCCCTGGAGATGATTGTGGGGCTGTTGGGTATTTTGAAAGCCGGGGGCACTTACGTATCGATCGCTCCGACATCTGGGCAAGATGATTTGGCTTTCATTTTAGAAGATACCCAAATATCTTTGGTATTAACCCAAAGCTCATTGGTTGAAAAACTCTCTGAGCATCAGGCACAAGTTATCTGTTTGGATAGTGATTGGCAAGATATCGCTCTACACGTGATCGAAAATCCAATCTGTTACACCACAGAGCAGACTCTTGCCTGTGTGATGTATGTGTCCGGCTCCAAGGGAAAACCCAACGGTATAGCTATTACCCACCGTAATCTCGTCACCCACAGCCTAGCAATTAGCGAAACTTGGGGGTTGAGCCAGAGCGATCGCCTATTACTCATACTTAGTATCAGTTGCAATAATTTAATTGAATCACTTTTCCCCTGTTGGATTGCTGGTGCTACCGCAATTCTTCAGTCTCAAGAGCTACAAAACTCGACGACGCAGTTTTTCCCATTCATTGCTCAACAACAGATAAGCGTTGTCAATTTACCTACTGCTTTTTGGTATGAGTTAATTAAAGAGCCATCTGTATCTCCCCAAACTTTGCCAGCCAGCTTGCGCTTAGTCATGGTTGGTGGTGAAAAACTCTCATGTCAAGCTTATCTAACTTGGGTAGAAAAAGTTGGTAAGCGAGTACGTTGGCTGAATGCTTATGGATCGCTAGAAACAACTTTAACCGCCACGGTTTACGATCCAAAGACTGCCACTGAAGCCAATAACACTCGGTCAGAAATTCCCATAGGAAAAGCGATCGCCAATACCCAAATCTACATTCTCGATCGGCGATCGCAACTCCTCCCTATTGGCGTAACTGGTGAAATCTACATCAGCGGTATCGGTGTTACACAAGGCTACTTTAACCGTCTTGAATTAACATCTGAGAAATTTATCCCCAATCCCTTTAGCAGCGAATCTGGGGCATACCTTTACAGAACTGGTGATTTAGGACGCTACTTAAGTGACGGTAATATTGAGTTTCTGGGCCGCTTAGACAATCAGGTAAAAATTCGCGGCTTTCGCATTGAGTTGGCTGAAATTGAAACAATTTTGGGTCAATATCCAGGCGTACAAAAAACTGTGGTGATTGCCAAAGAAGATGTTCTTGGGGATAAAACTTTAGTTGCTTATGTTGTTCCCAAACAAGGAGAAACTTTTGGGAGTGAGCAACTGCTGAGTTTTCTCCAGCAAAAGTTACCTGAATATTTGTTGCCTTCTGCCTTTTTCATAGTCGATTCTCTGCCATTGAATGCTAATGGTCAAGTTGATCGCCAAGCCTTATCTGCGCTGAATCCAAATAATTCTAAAATCGAAAAAACATTTGCCACAGCAGAAGATCCATTACAATTTCAGTTAACTAAAATCTGGGAAACCCTTTTAGGTATTCATCCTATTGGCATAAAAGACAACTTTTTTGATTTGGGTGGAAACTCACTACTTGCAGTACACCTGTTTTCTCAGATTGAAAAGATATTTGGCTTAAATCTGCCCTTAGCTATTCTCTTGCAATCTTCAACCATTGAGCAATTAACTAATATTATTCGCCAGCAAGGGTTTTCGCCAGAAAGCCATAATCAGGTTGAGAGTAGTACTAGTACCAACTCAGGAAAATCGATAGCTTGGTCATCACTAGTACCAATGCAGCCCAACGGTTCCAAGCCACCTATATTTTGTATCCATGCAATTGGTTTAAGTGTTCTCTACTACCGAGATTTATCACTTCATTTGGGTGAAAATCAACCATTTTATGCACTACAAGCACGAGGATTAAGTGGGAAAGAAGCTCCCTTTACCAAGCTTGCAGAAATGGCGGCTCATTACATCAAAGAGATACAAACTATTCAACCTGAAGGTCCTTATTTTTTGGGTGGCTCTTCCTTTGGCGGATTAGTAGCTTGGGAAATGGCTCAACAACTCGTAAGGCAAGGTCAAAAAGTACCTCTGTTAGCTTTATTTGATACCACTGGCCCAAATTATATTAAACAAGCGCCATTAGAAAAGCGAGTTTCTCAGCATTGGGACAACCTGACAAAACTTGGGACTAATTACGTGCTTGAGCAAATCAGGAACAAAAGCTCTTGGCTGAAGTATAAACTTCAAGAAAAGTTCCGAAAATTGATCTTTAAGTTTTCCTTAAGAATTTGGCGGACTGTACCTTATAACTACCGGAAATTAACAATCGAAGAAGCCAATAAACAGGCAGCCAAAGAATACGTTCTAAAAGCTTATCCAGGTCGAGTCACTGTATTCCGAGCAGAAGAGCGCTTTGCATTGGAAAAACGAGAGGTTGACCCCCAAATGGGTTGGAGTGAAATGGTCTTAGGAGGTTTGGATATTCAAAATGTCCCAGGAAACCACGACTCTATTTTTAGAGAACCCCATGTCCGAACTCTATCTGAAAAGATGAGGGCTTGTATAGATCGAGCTATTGTAGACATCTAAAATCGATCTAACTAGTTTGCACAAATAGTTATAGCTTTCAGCCTCATCTCGCTTTCGGGATGGGGTTGTTTTATTGAAACAGAATTCAGGAGTCAGGAGCCAGAATGGGCTAAACTTTAGCTATCCGCTAACAGAATGAATTTTGAACTTCATAGTGGATGAATCCAGGGGTTTAATACCCCCACTAAATCTGCATATTTAGTGGTGAAACAAAACAGTTGCGGGTCTGAATCCCCCACTGATTCATTCTGACTCCTGAATTCTGACTTCTGAGTTTTTCTTCAATTGCAGTTCATAACTTCAAGTGGCCGCTTGATAGATGTGTAAATGCGATCGCCAATAAAGCCCTGTGCGTGGGCGTGTTGGAGGCATTGACTTGGCGTTGGACAACCAAGGTACTGCAAATTATACCGCTGCTTTCGGGCCGAATTCTTTGTTTGCGCCATTTATTATTGTAGATGGTAAACCCGATGCAATTCTCAATAGCAATGTTGATAGGAATGTTTACTTTGCATTTTTGGGTGCTAACTCAGATAAGGTAGATCACATTCGACTGTTGGGAAATAACACCTTTGGTTTTGAATATTTAGTCAATGGTGGTGATAAAGATTACAACAATGTGATTGTACAGGTAAATTTGAGTGTCAATCTTGCCTAGATGAAAGGCGAGTAATTACTTAGCAAAATCATACAACCTCGTCCCGGTTGCGGAGTGAGGTTATTTTATGCATAGCGATTACATGGACTCGCTATTAATTAAACTAGTAAATTTACTGAAGGCAGTTATTATCTTTCCTTTATAAATTTATATAGTTGATTCCTCTATGGTGAAAAAAATCTTCACTTTTACTTTTACAGTTAATTTTTATTAAATTAAACTAGCAAAAAAGTGATGGAGAATTATTTCATAATTAGGTATAGGTGATGTTTAACCAGGAAACCTCCTGTTTTTCGCCATTAGTGATATGCTCAATCCCTATATTCAATAATTTGTAAAAAATAATTCAGAAATTTAAAGTTTTTTTTATTACATAAATCTTAACTAGGGTATTTACTTAGGAAAGCATCTGTGATATTTTCATGTTGACAATCATAAAGTAAAATATACGGTGCTAAATTGAACAACCACGTTTATGTGTTTTGGTTTGATGATGAGTATCCATCTTACATAGTTGCAATACTAAATATTGATTTTAATTTTGTATAAATTATGTAGCGTTAACCAAGTGATAACTTGTCCTCGATCTATATACAGTATGCTTTATTTTGAAAAACGCATCACAATCGTAACCGTGTGATATAAATACAGGTCTGCAATTAGACTAATCTTACCTATGTGCTGGTAGATATTTAAACACCTGAATTCCACAGAAGTATTGTCACCCATAGCATAAAACCAAACACTGCCACTGTTAGTAAAAGAGATACTCCCTAATATTTTCGACTTAATTACTCACTTTAACTCGTTTTATATGACTTATATTAAGAACACTTTTCCCGAATTTCTCACCACCCTAGAGGGGTTTGAGCAGTTGCCAGATGGAGCGATCGCTAATCTATCAGAACAACTGCAAGCCTGGCGCTATCGCATAGGCCAGAAAATCATTGGTAAAGAAAGTCTCCCGGAACGCATCACCATCATTTATGAGGGACAAGTACGCCTGTTGGGATACGACCCCCAGACGCAAATGCCAATCACCCTAAAATTACTGCAACCTGGAGAAATTATCGGTGAAATTGGTTTGTTGCGCGATATCGCCTGTGAAACAGCGATCGCTTCCACCGAAGTAGTATGTTTAACCTTGAGTGCAACAGCATATTTTAGCTTTCTAGCTTCATACCCAGCTTTTGCGGAAGCTCGGAAGAACCGCAGTTATTTGGTAGAAGTTTTCGATATTCTCGCTTCCTATTGGCAAAAGCAAGCGATCGCTACCTTAAATCTCAGAGAACTGGCAGAAAAAGCCTTACCACAGGCGAAAATACATTATCTCCCTTCCGGAAAAACTCCCTTCAACCAACTGGATAGTAAAAGCGTTTGGTTTGTGAGTGGCGGTGGTACAATCACGGATTTGTCACCTGGCGATCGCTTAGAATCAGACGATGACAGAGACAAGATTCAGGTTATCGGTCAAAATCCCGCACGGTTGCTTGGTATACATCCGTCAGATTTGCTCTTAGAAGATAGTCATGAGATAGAACTTGCAGTAACTGAAACCAGAGTAGATAGAGATAGCGCTGACGACCTAAAGATTATTCCTTACGCATCAGACGAAATAGTTCCACAGACAGCACCCCAAAACTCCAAGAATTCGTCAAAACAAAAATACCCATTTTTTGGCGGTAAAGGAGAACTAAATTCAGCCTTCGCCTGCTTCCAAATGATCGCGAAGTACCTAGAAATGCCGTTTCGTCGAGAGGTAGTTCGCCGCATCTTAACTGAGCAAGTCAAACGTCAGGGGACTATATCGTTTCAAGTTACTGCTTACCTGGCAGAGTTAATCGGATTGAAGGCGCAGTTGATAGAGTTACCAGTCGCTTCAGTGACGCGCATTCCAACACCAGCGCTGATTCGCTACGGTGATAATTTTGCCGTTTTATATGAAGTAGATGCCAATACTGTGGTTGTGGGTGTTCCATCCAAAGGAATTGTGCGCTGCAAACCCGCTCAATTGGTTGAACAATTAGATGTCGATCCAACTGACTTTCCGCCCAAAGTTAGGGTATTATTGCTGACTGCTACCAACCAAACACCTCAAGAACGCTTTAGTTTACGGTGGTTTCTGCCCTATTTGTCAAAGCACCGTCGAGTCTTGATAGAGGTCTTTGTCGCTTCCTTTTTCGTGCAGTTGGCAGCCTTGGCAAATCCCCTAGTCGTTCAGTTAATTATCGACAAAGTTATCACTCAAAATAGTATTGGCACATTACATATTTTGGGGGTTTTGCTATTAGTAGTCGGGCTATTTGAAGCAGTGCTGACTACCTTACGAACCTACCTATTTGTCGATACCACTAACCGGATCGATATGGGTTTAGGGTCGGAAATCATCGACCACTTACTACGTCTACCACTGCGCTATTTTGAACGCCGACCCGTGGGTGAACTTTCCACTCGTATTAACGAACTAGAAAATATCCGCCAATTCCTCACAGGTACTGCCTTAACAGTGGGATTAGACGCTTTGTTTTCGCTGGTCTATATCGGTGTGATGCTGATTTACAGTTGGCAACTCACGTTAGTCGGCTTAAGCACAATTCCAATATTTGTGATTATCACCTTAGTTGCTTCTCCCACCATTAGTAGACAGTTACGTGCCAAAGCCGAACGCAACGCCGAAACTCAATCTTATTTAGTGGAGGTGATGTCAGGCATTCAAACAGTAAAAGCGCAAAATATCGAATTGCGATCGCGCTTTTCCTGGCAAGAGCGTTACGCCCGATTTGTCGCCGCTGGTTTTAAAACAGTTGTGACTTCTACCCTTGCTAACTCTACGAGCAACTTTCTCAACAAACTTAGCAGCTTACTAGTTTTGTGGGTAGGAGCTTATTTAGTACTGCAACAAGAATTAACTTTAGGCGAATTAATTGCTTTTAGGATTATATCGGGTTACGTCACTAGCCCAATATTGCGTTTAGCTCAACTTTGGCAAAGCTTCCAAGAAACTGCTTTATCTTTAGAGCGTTTAAGCGATATTGTCGATACCCCACAAGAAGGAGAAACAGACCGCTACAATATACCCTTACCGACGATTAAGGGAGCAGTGAAATATGAAAATGTTTCCTTTCGTTTTGGCACAAGTGGCCCTCTGCAACTTTCTAATGTCAACCTCGAATTTGAGCCAGGGAAATTTGTCGGCATTGTCGGGCAAAGTGGATCTGGTAAAAGTACGATGATGAAGTTACTGCTGAGACTCTACGAAACTGAGTCCGGCAGAATTTTGATTGATGGTTATGATATTGCCAAAGTGGAACTTTATTCGTTGCGACGACAAATTGGCGTAGTTCCCCAAGAGACATTATTGTTTGACGGTAGCGTTCAGGAAAATATTGCCCTAACCAATCCCGATGCCACAACCGAAGAAATTATCGAAGCGGCTCAGGTTGCGTGCGCCCACGAGTTTATCATGAACTTACCCAACGGTTACAACTCGCGGGTGGGAGAACGAGGTTCTGCACTTTCCGGTGGACAAAGACAAAGAATTGCGATCGCTCGTTCTGTGTTACAACGACCAAAATTATTAGTTTTAGATGAAGCAACTAGCGCATTAGATTATCCCACAGAACGCCAAATATGTCTCAACTTAGCCAAAGCATTCAAGGGCGATACAGTATTTTTTATTACCCACCGACTGAATACCGTCAGTAATGCAGACATGATTGTTGTCATGGATAACAGCAGGGTTATAGAACAAGGGAGCCATCAAGAATTAATGGCTACCAAGGGTCATTATTATTACCTGTATCAGCAACAAGATGTAAACTTGTAATTAGTCATTCTTGAGGGCAAAGGTTTTTGGCATCGGGAAACATTGCCCACTCTACAAAAAATTCAAAATCCAAAACCCAAAATTGTTATGACTCAACTTAATGGGAATCACCTCAACGGCAATCAGAAAAACGGCAATCACAAAAATGGAGTGAAGCACGATTCACAGGTACTGACAAAACAACAGAAAGCTGCTCAAGAGTCTTTCACTAACTTAAACAATCAGGAATTTGAGCAATCTATTGTCTTGCGCCAATCTCCAATTTGGTCGCGTACAATCATGATTACACTAGTGGGGCTAGCCTGCTTTGGTATTGGTTGGACTTATTTTGCAAAAATTGAACAAGTAGTGCCAGCAACCGGGCAATTAAAACCCCAAGGAACAGTCAAAGAAGTTCAAGCTCCTGTGAGTGGAGTGGTCAAGACAGTTAATGTAAAAGATGGACAAGAAGTAAAGCCAGGTGATTTACTGCTAACTTTTGATTCCATAGCCTCTGTTGCCGAATTAAATTCTTTGAATAAAATTCGCCTTGCATTAATGAAAGAAAACCAGATTTATCGCCGATTGATGGGTGCAAGTACTGCCAATGGATCTGAACTGTTATATTTGCGCGGTAACTTGCCACAAGAAACTGCTTTTTTGCTGAAAAGTCGAGCAGCATTAGTAGCAGAAAATGAGCTATTCCGCACTCAATTAAAAAATTCTGGTCAAGATTCTGGAGTAGGAATTGATGAACAACAACTTCTACGAGTTGCCAAACAGGAATTAGACTCTCGGTCTTCCGCAGCACGATTGGAAGTAGAAAAAACCAAAAAACAACTGGTTCAAAATCAAATTAAGCTGGAAGATAGTAAATCAAGTTTAGCTATTCAAGAGGGGATTTTAAATAAGCTGAAGATATTAGCAGAAGAAGGTGGGATTTCTCAACTTCAGTATCTCAATCAGCAACAAGAAGTTCAAAACCGCACGGCAGAAGTAGCGCAACTAGGTGAGGAACTGAAACGCCTTGAGTTTGATATAGAAAAAGGACAACAAGAGTTAAGCAATACGGTGGCTGTTTCTGATAAAAACATTTTGGATAAGATAGCCCAGAACAAACAGCAGATTGCCACAATCGATAGCCAATTCATGAAAGTTGTGCTGGAAAATGAGCAGCGTTTGGCAGATGTCAATAGTAAAATATCTCAATCACAGTTAAATGTTAAATATCAAGAACTCCACGCACCTGTAGCTGGAACAGTTTTCGATTTGCAAGCAAAAAATCCTGGATTTGTCGCAACTCCAACTACAAAACTGTTGCAAATTGTCCCCAATGAAAACTATATCGCTGAAGTTTTCATCACTAACAAAGATATTGGGTTTGTGCGAAAAGGTATGAAAGTAGATGTCAGAATTGACTCCTTTCCTTACAGCGAGTTTGGCGATATCAAGGGAGAAGTGACTGGGATAGGGTCAGATGCATTACCGCCAGACCAAACCCATCAGTTTTACAGATTTCCGGCAAAAGTCTCATTAGATAAACAATCCCTAGTGATTAAAGGCAAAAAAGTTAACTTGCAATCAGGTATGTCCATCAGTGCGAATATAAAAGTGCGCGAAGAACGGACTGTGCTTAGTTTATTCACTGAATTGTTTACCAAGCAAGTTGATGCTCTTAAAGAGGTACGATAAAGAGGGTTGAGTTAAAAGACCGCAGTGACTCCACAAGGAGAGTTGCTACTTCACTAAGTACATCAGTACTGAGTACTTTTTCCTCTCTCAGCACTCAACACTCTTAATGATGGTTAATTTTCAACGCATCGAACCCGCTTCCGGACAAGAATCAGTTTGGGATTATCCCCGTCCTCCTCTTTTGGAGGATACAACCAAACATATCCAAATAATCTTTAACGGAGTAGTAATTGTAGATACTCACAGCGCCAAACGTGTTTTAGAAACCAGTCATCCTCCTTCTTACTACATTCCCCCAGCGGATATCAAAATGGAATATCTACAGATGACTCCGCAATCTAGCTTTTGTGAATGGAAGGGAAGTGCTGGTTACTACACAATCCGAGTTGGTGAAAAAGAAGTCCATAATGCTGCCTGGTTCTACCCCAAGCCCACACCAGCCTTTGAATCTATGAAGGACTATGTAGCTTTTTATGCTCATTTAATGGATAAATGCTACGTTAATGGCGAAGAGGTGCAACCACAACCAGGTAACTTCTACGGCGGTTGGATAACCAGTGATATTGTAGGGCCATTTAAAGGCGCTCCTGGTACTTGGGGATGGTAAGCCGATTTTGGATTTTAAATTTTGAATTCAAATTCAAGAATGTTGTTTCTAAATCCAGATGAAAGTAGAAGTACTACCACATAATCCAACATAGCACGGCAAATTCGACGATGAATCAAAGTATGTTGCGCTTACACTAGGTGAAAATGTAGTTGCTATTCACCATATTGGCAGCACAGCAATTCCACATATCTGCGCCAAACCCATTATTGATTTGCTGGTTGAAGTTGAAAACATTACCAAAGTAGATGATTGTAGTTTGAGTATGGAAGCATTAGGTTATGAAGTAATGGGCGAGTTTGGCATACCAGTTCGCCGCTACTTTCGTAAAGATAATGAAACAGGTACAAGAACGCATCATGTCCACACCTTTACAGCCAGATAGCCAGAAGTAGAACGACACTTAGCATTTCGGGATTACATGATTGCATATCCCGAAGATGCACAAAAATATAGTGAATTAAAACGTAAGTTAGCAAAACAATATGCTAACGATATCATCGGATATATGGATGGGAAAGATGGGTTCATCAAAGAAATGCAAAAGAAAGCATTGGTATGGTGGACACTGAATAAATCTGAATAACACAATCTCTTTTACCCATCTCCCGTAACATTTAAAACTCCAATTCTGTATTCCAAAGATAGACTAATAAACCAAGTTTTCTGAAATATCAAAAAACCCGGTTTATAGGATTACTGAATTGATGTTATAGCTACCTAGCAGCTTTCGTTTCAAACATCAAATACGTTCCTCCTAGCCCTTCTACAATTGTGCGTGTATTGGCAATCATCATTTTCTGATAAGTGTCGGCGTCGCTTCCTGGTTCACTAAGCCCCTCAGCATACAGCTTTCTGTCAGAAATGTTCACTTCAGCTTCTTTGGCTACAGATTGAATCAAATTAGGATTAATTTCCA
Source organism: Nostoc sp. JL31 (assembly GCF_017114965.1). NCBI lineage: Bacteria > Bacillati > Cyanobacteriota > Cyanophyceae > Nostocales > Nostocaceae > Nostoc > Nostoc sp. JL31. The sequence continues at coordinate 53,736 of NZ_JABXKO010000035.1, read as the reverse complement.
CCTCAGCAAAAATTGTTGAGACTTTAGCCCGTTTAATGTTTGTAGCCAAATTTTTGACTCGTTCTGCTGTCAGCTTTTCATTAGTACTAATACTTTGCAATCCTCCTGTCAATGAAATACGGTATGCTTTGGCGTAATAACTCAGTGCATCAGAGGTTGTAACTAACTTACGTTCTTTGGTAGGAATACTGGCAATTCTTGACTTAATCCAATTATCTAGTTGAGTGAGTTCATTGGTAATTTTTTTAGTATTACTGCTATAAACCTCTGCATCACTAGATGGTAATTTTCTCAAATTACTATTAATTACCTGCACCATTCTGATAGCATTTTTGGTATTGTGCCAAACATGAGGATCGGTTACATTCTTACCACCTGCCTGAAATTTTTGTGGCTTAGGCACTGCCAGTTGAGCGACGGCTATTTTTGGTGTAGGGTTTTTAGTCGCTTTAATTAACTTGATCAGATTTGGTTCAAAATTGTAACCATTATAAAGAATAAGATTAGCTTGCTCAATGGCTTTACGATCTTCCGGTTTTGGTTTATAAAATTGGGGATCGGCAGTAGAGGGAATTAAGCAGGTGAGGTTAACTGTATTTCCAGCAACCTGCCTGGTTAAGTCACACAGTACGCTTGTAGTCGCTACAACTTGGGGAAGATTCTCATTTACCTGGGTGTTAGTCTGAGTGAATGTAGTTCTTACAGCTTGATTTCCACATCCAACAAATCCAATTGTCAAGGCCGCAAGAATAGTGCGGAAGAAATTATTCAATGGTGATTTTTTTGACATCCTCAACTCCTACTGGATGTATAAAAAAAGATAATCATTATTGGTAAAGTATTAGTAAAATACCAGGGGAAAGTCTTCAGCAGGGAAGAGGTTAAGGGCTGAGGGGGAAGCCTTCGGGAAAGAAAAGGGTAAAGGTTAATGGAAGAGGAATTAATAGACTTTCTCCTTGATCGCTTCGCTTATCTGTTTCTCCAGTCCACACCCAGCAATTTTTGGTTGGTGAACCACTAGTGAGGTTTTTACAGGCAAAATATTAGTTAACTGCACACGACAGGCTGGAAAACTGGTAGAGGTAGGAGCACAATAATAAAGGCAATGCTGGGGAGTATCCAAAGAGGGTAGTGTAGTTCTCTCACCATCTGTTGAAGGATCTATACCATTGTGCTTACATCCCACAAAGCTCCAAATTGACTAGGATTATCAAGTTAAGAAGTCGGAGGTAGTAATGATGGGGCTTATGGAGCATACGGGTTGATTTCGCAAACCGAGTCGTGAATCTAAGGCAATTGTAGCTGTGGTTTTGCGAGGTGTGGACATATCATTGTTACAAAATTGGCAAATTGGCGATTTTTTAGCCATCAGCCTTTGTTACACTAATTTTCACCTAGTAAAGTCTTTCAATATTGGTTAGAGCATCATCTAACTACTTTTTATTGCCAGAACCCAGATGTACTTTGTGCCATAAATTTTATCCTCTAGTTTCTTCATCATTCAATAAGAGCCAAATCAAGTATATAGAACAATTCCTCAAAGTTAATATTGGTCAAGATAAACAATGGTAATTTTAGTTGTCATAATTAACACCCTGATTTCGCTGACACTACTCTATGTGGCTTGGCGGGTGTGGCAACTTAAGCAGCAGCTAGCATATATAGCAGATAGGTTAACCGCCTATGAAAGTTGTACCAATGCAGCACTGAATAAAGCACCTGAAAATATTTATCTCAGCCAACAGAATATTTATAACTTACGGCAGAGAAATCAAGCGCTACAAATACAAATTCAACAAGTGCGGCAAATTATCAGTCTACTTTTGCTAGGACGGCAAATTTGGCAGCGTTATTTTCTGAAGCTAGAGTTAATATCTGGGAAAAGAACAGCTGCAAAATGAGTTACAGCAGAATTCAGAATTGCGAATTCAGGAGTAAAACACGCTTTATATCTGGGAAGCAGAATTAGCTTGTGTACCTCACCAACTTCAAATCTGCTCTATGTCAGGTTCAGATGAACATTGATGATTAAGGCTGACGGGGGAAAACGCAGAGAAGTCCGTAGTAAGATCCCATAGAGTGCATTGACTTCTAGCGTAGGCATAGCCCGCCGCAGGCATCGCTTCCCCTTTCCATACCCTCAAAGCTTGTTACTAAGAGCGTCTCCATCAGTAGAAGGGAACGGAACTACTCAAGACACAACCCAAAGAGATGCCCACCAGAGGTATCAAAACTTTGGGAGATATGGGGAGTTTTGAATTATAAGCAATTAATGCTTTTAGTATTAATGAATAAAAGCAACATTTCTGGCTGATATTTTGTCACCATAGATTGACTGAATAAAATCAGTTGAGTCTTGCAAGGGGAGAAAACCCACCTAAAATGGGTGTAAGGAGAGAAACAATAAGATGTCTAATAACCGTTCTGGAGTATTTATTGGCGGTTTGATGCTGGGAGCTACCATCGGTGCTTTGACCGGTTTACTCGTGGCTCCACGCACAGGGCGCGAAACGCGTAAAATTTTGAAAAAATCTGCCAATGCTATCCCAGAATTGGCAGAAGATTTATCAATGAGTGTGCAAATTCAGGCAGATCGTCTCTCTGCTAGCGCACTGCGAAACTGGGATGAGACTTTAGATAGATTACGGGAAGCGATCGCAGCAGGTGTAGATGCCAGCCAGCGAGAAAACCAAGTCTTAAAGCGACAAACATCTGTTGAAGACTCAGATTCGCTTCCCCAGCAATTAGAACGCTCATAAATGATATAACCGTGATTGAACCCCTGTTTTGGTTGGGACTTTCTTTACTTTTAGTCGCCACAAGCTTGACTGCGGTTTTAGTGGCGGCAATACCGGCTTTGCAGGAGTTAGCACGCGCAGCTCGCAGTGCAGAAAAGCTATTTGATACTCTCTCGCGGGAGTTACCACCCACTTTAGAAGCTATCCGCGTGACTGGCTTAGAAATCACTGACTTAACTGATGATGTCAGTGAAGGTGTAAAAAGTGCTAGTCAAGTAGTGAAGCAAGTTGACCAAAGTCTTGATAGCGCAAGAATTCAGGCTCAAAATTTGCAAGTAGGTACGCGCAGCATCTTGATTGGCGCGAAAGCTGCTTGGAAAAACTTCACGCGCCAAAAACCCGTAAGGCGCACGAGCGATCGCTTACCAAGCAATGAAAAGCCACCTGTAACGTTGCGAGAACGAGAAGTGCTGAAGCAAGAAAATCGCCGAATCAAAGCAGAAGTGTACCGTGCTAATGACGGTTACAACGACACTGCTAGCTGGGAAACAAATTTCGATGACGAAGATTGACCAAAATATTAATTATGCAGCTATAGCTCTATGCTACAAATCAAACCCAAGATGACAGCGAAAAGCTTCTCACCTGCTGAATTCGCAAAAAGTCACTATCACTGGAAACAACAGTTAAATTATTTTGCAGTGCAATAGCAGCTATCCAAATGTCATTTTCATCAAAACCTAAATCAACAATTTTAGTTTTTCGCCGCTTATTTTTATCTTTGGGTGCAAATTTATTGAATAAAGCTGCTTTAATTTGACCGTAAATTGTTGCTGTTTCTTATGTTATGTGGTATGTACGAATATCTTCTAAAAATTCTGTCAAGCGAACCAGATTATTTTCCTTGCGTTGGGATTTTTCCATCATAAATGTCATTTCACCCTGGACAATTACGCAAGTAGCAATGTTATTTTCTCCAACTTCGTTCACGCGACGGACAATATTAGCATCGCCTAAAATAATGGCACTACAATGATTTGTATCAAGTAAATACATTATTCAAATAGGTTTTCGTCATCAAATTTAGCTTGACCACGGGTAGCATATACTGCTTGAAGGCATTCTTCAAAGTCGTCACCTTCCCAAGTGCCAGCATGTCGAAGGATGGAGCGTCCAGAAGCAGGACGGTATGTAAGTTGCTCTTTATCAGTAGAAGTTTCTGTAGAATCCCTTAAAGAGATAACTTTAAGTGTATCTGATTCTAACTCTTTTTGTGTATATTTAACCTTAATAGAACGGATCAAATCGAGTGCTTCTGTTAGCAACTCCGGCGGTAAAGTTTCTATTTCTTGGATTAATAATTCTTTGTTATAGCAATCCTAAATGAGTTGTGAAAAATTACACATAACGATAAGCTGGATCTAATTAATATAGAAAATACACAACTCCCTATATGAAAGAATTGATAGATTTTATCCAAGGGAACCCAGATAAAAGAGAATTGAAACGAGCGCTGGCTGTACAAATGGTGATGGAAAGTTACACTCATTCTCAGATTACAGAAATTTTGCACGTATCTTTAGGCTTTGTCAATAAGTGGAAATATATTTTTGTGGAACAGGGGGTTGCAGGGTTAAAACTTAAATATCAAGGTTCGAGGGGTTATCTTGATAGCAAACAAAAACAAACAGTGATTGAATGGCTTAAACAAAAAGATTACTGGCATTTAAATGAACTAAAAAAGTACATAGAAGAGAGTTTCAATATAGCATTTGAGTCAAATCAAAGCTATTATGACCTATTTAAAGAAGCATCTATAAGTTGGAAAAAAACACAAAAAAAGAACCCACGCAAAGACGAGGAGTTAGTAGCAAAAAAAAACTAGAAATTACAGCATGGCTCAATGCACATCAAAGTGAGATTGTGTCTGGAGAAATGGTTGTATTTTTTGAGGATGAGTGTCATTTGTTGTGGGGAGACATCTGTGGTTATATTTGGGGTAATACTCAAGAAAGAATTGAAGTTCCAGTTCTTAACGAAAGACAAAGACAGACATAATGGAGGCGCACTGAATTATTACACACAAGAATTTTTAATTAAGCCGTTCAAAAAAGGTGATTCTAAATCGGCAATTGCATTCGTAGAATACCTGCTTACTCAATATCCTAAAAGCCGCATTAGTTTGATTTGGGATGGAGCTAGTTATCACCGTTCAGTTGAATTTCAAGATTATTTAAAATCTGTAAATCAGGGGCTAAACGAGAACGAATGGAAAGTTACTTGTATTCGCTTCGCTCCTAATGACCCGACACAAAACCCAGTGGAAGATATTTGGTTGTCTGCTAAAAAGTTTGTTAAAGAATTTTATCATCTATGTAAATCTTTTACTATTGTCAAGCGTTTATTTGAACTCGCTGTTCACCATGAAATATTTAATTTCCCAAAAATATTTATGTATGATTGATTTTCACAAATGATTTAGGATTGCTATAGTCATCTCTCACCTCTAATCATTCCCCTTTTATTGTATGGGGAACTCCGCTATGGCTTAGTCAATTTTCAGTTGTTAAAAACTTTGACGATAATAATTAAAAAGAGGGTGGATGATTCTAGTTTCTATAGGCTCCTCTCCTCTCCTCAGACCGATTATTATTTTAATTAAGGATGTTTTGAGTATTTTAACTGATTGACAAAATTAGCATTTTGCTTTACGTATTCTCCACACTCCCCAAAAACCTTTTGCTTTGATCCCTTAGATTAGAGTAAAGTAAACAAGTGTAAAGAACTATCATTTTTCTAGTACTCTTTTAAAACAACTTGTTCGCTTTTACCGTTAATATTTGTATAAAAACGTCCATGCAATCTTGTTTTTGGCGACGAATTCTATTATCTATTGCAGTATTTTTCCTGGCTGGGTCAATTTGGGTCATGCATTCTTCCCCAGCACTGGCTTATGACAATCCTGAGTTACTTCCTGACACCTTTACCCCAGTTGTAGATTTAGCTAAATCTCTGCCTGTGCTGCAAGAAGAAAGGCTTGTCAAAGATTTAGAGCAGTTTGAAGCCGACACGGGCTGGAAACTGCGAGTCTTAACCCAATATGACCGCACTCCAGGTCGCGCGGTTATCAAATATTGGGGTTTGGATGACAAAAGCATTCTACTAGTTGCTGATTCTCGTGGCGGTAACATCCTCAGTTTTAGCGTTGGTGATGCTGTTTATGAACTTTTACCTCGGACTTTTTGGATAGAACTGCAAACCCGCTTCGGTAATTTGTATTTTGTCCGCGAACAAGGCGAAGACCAAGCCATTCTACAAGCCTTAGAATCGGTTAAAGGCTGTTTGCTCAAAGGGGGCTGCAATGTTGTCCCCGGACTACCACGAGAGCAGTGGATTCTCACCTTGATTACCTCAGTTATTGGTGGGGTGATTTGTGGATTTGCAGCTCAACCCCGCCAAAAAGGACAAGTTTTTGCTTGGCAATGGGCATTAATTTTCTCACCTTTGTGGGGAATCTTGTTTATTGCCTTCGGCATTGGGCCAGTTGTAACGCGTACAAGCGACTGGTTGCCTTTAGTTCGCAATATCTCTGGGTTTCTCATTGGCGTCTTGGTTGCCTACCTATCTCCTATTTTCAGTCGGTCTTCTTCTAGTAATGAGTTATGAGTGAGTAGTTAGGAGTGAGTAGTTTAATTAACTTATAACTCCTAACTCCTAACTCTTAACTCTCTGAAGCTGATAAGCTGAAAGCTAATATTTGAGAAGCTCAACAAAAATGGAATGGCACGTAACTGATGCTCAAAGTTTAGCAATCATTGATAGTGAAATTGGCGATCATGTCTTTTCACCCGCAGAGTATGAGATTGTGCGTCGGGTAATCTACGCCACGGCTGACTTTGAGTATAAGTCTTTGATTCGCTTTTCTGAGCGTGCCTTGCAAGCTGGAGCAGCAGCGCTAGCCGCACGTACTACAATTGTGGTAGATGTGCCAATGGTACAAGTAGGTATTGCTTACGACATTCAAAACACCTTTGCAAATCCAGTGTATTGCAGCATGGAAGCTCTAACACGCCCTCAAAAAGAAAAGACTCGCGCAGCATGGGGAATAGAAACCTTAGCAAAGCGTTATCCAGAGGGCATTTTTGTGGTAGGTCAAGCGCAAACGGCACTGACTGCACTGGTGGATTTAATTGAAGTTGAGGAAATTAGACCTGCTTTAATAATCGCAACTCCAGTAGGATTTGTAAATGTTGATGAAGCTAAGGAGCGTTTACAAGAGTCTCTAGTGCCTCACATTATAATTGACAGCCGCAAAGGTAATGCAGTTGTAGCAGCTGCGATCGTTGATGGGTTGGTAGACTTAGCTTGGCAAGCCTATGGACAAGATGGAAATCGGGGGAGCTAGGAAAGTAGGCTCTATTATATTTTATATCCAAAAGAGTATTCATAAATCATTGAATATCCTGATATTTTTGTGAAGTCGTGCTGTTCAAGGAGCCTTTTCTTGTGGTAATTCAAGGTTTCAGTTTAAGCGCATATCTTACAATTCCTGTGATATTAAGTCTTTTGGGTGATGGAGAAGGAATAAAAGTATCTTTAGTTAAAAACGTTCGTCAGGTATCTACTAACAAGGAAATTATCCTATCCAAGGGTGAGCTAATCAGCACTAGGGCAACTCCAAAAACATACTATGTTAGTGGTACTGGAGATGACACAAATAGCGGACTCTCTACTTCATCCGCCTTTAGGACAATTCAAAAGGCAGCAAATCTGACTAACCCTGGCGATACAGTATTGATTATGAACGGAGTGTACACAAATTTAAGCAAAGCTGGTAGTGCAGTAAGTATTAAACGTTCTGGAACTGCAAAAGCATGGATTAAGTATAAAGCATATCCTGGTCATGTCCCAAAAATTCGGCACAATACATGGAACGGTATCTCGATTTCAAATAGAGCTTCATATATCGAGATAAATGGGCTGGAGGTAATAGGAAATAATGCCAATATAACCCTTGATTATGCGATGAGTCAGAAGACTAACAAACGAAACCCACTAACGAATGGAAACTGTATCAGTGTGGATGGACGAACAAATGGTCATAGTCACCATATACGTATTGTCAACAACAAGGTACATAAGTGTGGAGGAGCAGGCATTTCAGCGATTGAATCGGACTATGTGACAATAGATAATAACGAAGTGTTTGATAATGCCTGGTATAGCGTTTATGGTACCAGTGGGATTTCGATGTTGAATAATTGGAATTCTGACAACAAGCGGGGATACAAGATGTTTGTTACTAACAATAAAACCTATAACAATCGTATGTACATCCCTTGGATTGCAGTCGGAAAAATCACAGATGGTAATGGCATTATTATCGATAGTACAAGAAATGATGAAAACCCAAAATTGGATGCATATAAAGGATATACTTTAGTTAAAAATAATCTGGCATTTAATAATGGTGGATCGGGTATTCATGCATTTTTAAGCGAACATGTTGATATTGTAAATAACACAGCTGTTTTAAATAATCAGAGTCCAGAACTTAATGGTGGGCAAATATTTGCTCATACGTCATCTGATGTCAAAATTCTAAGGAACATCCTCTATGCTTTTCCTGGAAAAAATATTAATAATAAGACTAAAAATAAAAACGTTATTTATGATTATAATATCTACATGAATAGCTCTAAGATAAATGTTAAGGGGCCTCACGATATTGTTGCAGGCTCACAATTTTTAAGCAATTATCCTACTCTAAAAAAAATATCTGGCAATTGGAAATCGCGGTTAGATAAACAAAATCCGCCAACACGGCCTTATGTCGAACCTAAGTCGGCAGGTTTTACCTGTGGGACAGTGACTTATCGTTTGCAAGGAAAACTCATCAAAGCAGGATGCTCTCGTTAGCAAGAAGACAGGAGAGATTTATCCCGAATCTAAATGCTTGAACCTCCTGGGCGACCATCGAGAAGTTTTGCAGTTGAGAGCAAACTGCCGAAATATTTGCGATTACATCTCGTAATTATTAAATGACTTGAACCCTGCATAAATGCAGGGCGTAGGTCTATCTATATGTTTCTGAAAGAGAAGCCTGTATTAATTACTTCTTCAATCCTCTACTCTACGACGCCGCCGACGCGGTTTTTGTTGTTGGTCTTCACGCAAGCGACGACCGACTTCGTTAAAGAAATCCCGCCGCAGATAAGGATAATCGCTAACCCACAGGTCACGATTGGGAAAGTATATATCGCTGAATTCTTCAATACTGCTCAAATCTGGACGATTTGACATCACTACCATTTCTGCAATTTGGCCGCGAGTAATAACTTTGTGGGCAGGACGTAATGGTGCTACAAACTCAATGGTAAATCCCGTATCATCACCTACCTCTAAGTTTATCTGTTTTTCTCGGTTTTCTATAATCACCAATTCGCCTTTGTTGTTGACTGTTTCGGTTTTACCCATCAACTGGTCTGTAATCCACCAATCTAGGACTCGACCACGGAAAAAGCCGCCGTACTTGTAACGGCGGCATTGTAAATTCCGCATACTTGCTTGAAACACTGGATACCACAACCAAAAAAAAGCGCTAATTACCCCTAGCACAAATACTATTGAAGCAAACTCAAGCTTGAAAACAACTGTTGCAAGCAAAATAACAACTACTGCAACTACAGAAATTAACAGCCGTTGCAAAAAATTTGAGAACTTCCCCCAATAGTACTTGTACTGCAAACCAGTGGCAATTAGGGGGACAACTTGTTCAAATTTCTGGCGAGTCAGTGGTACTAACATGAGTGCTAAGTAATGAATGCCCAATTGTGTGTTTAAAGTATCTTTTCTAATCCATATACTAACGACTTTAGCGCTAAAACTTTGCGAATCGCTAGTAGCACTCCTGGCATATAACAAGCGCGATCGCTCGTATCATGTCGTAAAGTATAAATCTGTCCTGCTGCGCCAAAAATCACTTCTTGGTGGGCAATCAATCCTGGCAAGCGCACGCTATGAATTCTAATCCCTTCATCTGCGATACTGCCTCTCGCTCCTGCTAATTTTTCCGTTTCTTCTACAAGAGCAGGATTAAAAGTTTTACCCAATTCTCCTAATAACTGCGCCGTTTGAATCGCAGTACCACTGGGAGCATCAGCTTTTTGATTGTGATGCAGTTCAATAATTTCTACATGGTCAAAATATTTTGAAGCTGCGATCGCAGCTTGTTGCAACAGTACCATCCCAATGGAAAAATTAGGAATAATTAGACAACCTGTGCTAGCTTTGTCGGCAAAGTCTGCCAAGTCTTGAATTTGTTCTGGACTTAAGCCAGTGGTGCCGACTACAGGACGAATACCGTAAGCGATCGCACTGCGAATATTGTCATAAACTGAATCGGGATGGGTAAAGTCTACAATCACTCCTGGAGGAGACTGTCTGTCGCCAGCCACATAGCCCAACATCGGTTCTAATTGATTGGTAATCGGCACTTCCAAAGGTTCGCTTAAACCCGCTAACTCTCCCGCATCTTTATCTTGATGTTCCAAACTGTGGTCAATTGCACCCACTAGGTTTAAGTCAGGTGCTTGCGCCACCGCCTTAATCACTTCACGGCCCATTTTGCCAGCAGCACCGTTGACAATAACCGGGATAGGAGCTTGATTCGTCATAGGTCGAGAAATACTTTTTGAGTCAACAAGGGAATTGTAAAGACTTTCGCGATCTAGTAGCTAGCTTCTCAAATCTCTGGCTTAATTCCACTACCCTGAATTGTGCAGCTAATCGCTTACTTTTTCTACTCCCCAAAAGATCGGTTCTCGTTTTTATTCCACTATCTTACCCAGCACACCCGTTTTATTTGCGGATCGTACTGCCTTGATAAGTAGTCCTTATAAAATATATCAGCCTTTGTTTGTCAAGTCTAGTTGACCATTTGTAATATTATTGTTATATTTATTTACATAGCTTAGTAAAGCCCCAAAGAAAGCTGCATAGCTAAAATTGCACCTTGTCTATTACCTATCTAGTTTTGGTTGCATTGGGTGTTAACTAAGAAAAACAGACTTCGGTTTTGAAATATCCCATCGACATTTGGACTTCTCCCATCTACCTCGGCTATCAAGTCGGGGTTTTTTATGTTCTTCATTAGCTGCTTATTTAAATTTTCTTTAGTAGTTACTGTTGATTTAGGTTGCAGTACTGCTTAAAGGATTTCCGAAAGACTGAATCAACATGGCTTAGGGCAATTTTTCCCAAAGTGAAATCCAAGTATTCAGTTCCTCGTTTGGAAGAAAATGTTTACTCTTAGATAAATATTTAATGATTCTTAAGCGACTCTTAATAAACCTTAATTTTCTGAAATCTTCAAGTTCGCTATCAAACTTTTTTTGAGTTTCTTCTGGATTCTTGGCTGCTAAAGCTTCTCTCCAATCTGCTGCTTTAATTAATGCTTCTTGGTAGGAAATATGTAAATTATCGAAAAACCAATTAATAATCAGATATATATCGAGAACTGGATTTTCTGGAATAGCACCAAATTTTAGGATCATGTAAGCTCGTAATGTCATTAAAGAATCTAGATATCGTTCAGAAAAGCTAGGATTATTTTCAGCTAAAAATTCGTAAACTGAAGTTGCTATCTCTGCCCAAGCAAGGCTTTCTGAATGAGATTCATTAGATTCTTCATTGGCTAGTTCTTGCGCTCTGAAAGTAGAGACTTCAGCTAAACCAAGCCAATTAAATTTTTCTGGTACTTGCTGTTGCTCTGCCCAAACCATTCTCAACCAAGCTTGTACTTGCTCTGGATCTTTTTGAAGTAGAACTCTTAACAAATTTGTTGCTTCAGTTTCAGCCATAGTTAATGATGAAGTCAAGGAAACTTCCGCTCTCGCACTTCCACGGCATAATCTTGCACAGCTTTGGTAATCGTCTCGCGCAAATTCGTGTAAACTTTGGCGAATGGTGGATGCTTTTCTGCCAGTCCGAGGACATCTGAGGTAACTAAAACTTGTCCATCGCAGTGAATTCCCGCACCGATACCAATTGTGGGAATACTTAATTTTTGTGAAATATGCATTGCTAAATCTGCGGGTATATGCTCTAACACTAGAGAAAATACACCCGCTTGTTCGAGAGCGATCGCTTCTTGTAAAATCCTCTCACTGGCTTCTTGCGTCTTTCCTTGTTGTCGCAAACCCAGTTGATGTATTGATTGTGGTGTCAAACCTACATGACCCATAACCGGAATTCCGGCTTGTACTAGACGAGCCACAGTTTCGGCCATTGCTGGATAGCCACCTTCTAATTTTACCGCTTGAGCGCCCGTTTCCTTTAGTACCCGCCCAGCTGAGTGCATCGCTTGTTGCAGACTTTCTTGATACGTCAAAAATGGTAAATCTACAACTACTAATGCCCGTTTCACCCCACGGCGCACAGATTTTGCATGATAGATGATTTCATCCAAAGTGATTGGCAGTGTTGTTTCATACCCTAAAACTACTGCCATCGAGTCACCCACGAGGATTAAGTCTACACCAGCTGCATCGAGAAGTTGAGCGATCGCATAATCCCAAGCGGTCAACGCGACAATTGAACGTCCCTGTTGTTTCCATTGAATTAATTGCTGGGTAGTAATTGCCATTTTTTTAGTGTTGAGTGCTGAATTAGAAGTGCTGAGTTAGGAGTAAATAGTTCAGGATTTAATTTAATTCATAACTTCTAATTCCTAACTCTTAACTCCTAACTTGTTACTTCACGGCGCGGCTGAAAGCAATATGAGGTTTTGCACTGTCCGTTTTGGGCATTAACCAAGCTAGACCTTCACTAGTGCCAATCCATAATTTATTGCCGATGTCAGGTGCAAGAGTAATAACCCGACTAGAAGGAAGTCCAGCAACTTCTCCGTCTAATACAGCTCCTGTATTTGGATTTAATCGTAACAAACCATTATTAGTCCCGACCCAGAGACTACCATCTTTAGCAAAACGTATCGCTGTCACATCACGCCCACGCAGGCGAGTTACAGACCGCAACACTGCACCAGTCTTTGGGTTAATAACTAGCAAATTATTCGGCATTCCCGCCCAAATTAACCCTTCTGGACTAATAGCTAAAGCTTGTACAGTTGTCCCTGGTAAATCTGCTATTCGCTTCATAATCGCAGCACTAGCAGTATTTACCCGTACCAATCCATCTAGAGTACCAACCCACAATTGACCTTCAGCATCTAAAGTCAGGGCATTAGCGCTGACACCAGGCAGATTCTTTAATGTTGTCATAATTAAGCCTTGGTCGGGACTAATGAGAGCTAAACCGCTATCAGTTCCAGTCCACAAATAACCCCGTTTGTCAAGTAACAGTGACAATACGCGCTTAGAAGGCAAAAATAAATTTTGTGCGGTGATTTCGTTAGTGCGGGGGTCAACTCGAACTAGTCCCTCATAACTTCCTACCCACAAACGTCCTACCTTGTCTTGGGCTAAAGCACCAATGGCAACATTTGGTAAGCTAACACGAGAAATAATCTTGCCGGTTTTAGGATCAATCCGCGATAGTCCGCGCCAAGAACCTACCCAAAGATTACCCGTAACATCTCCTAGTAAGTTACCAACACGATAATCAGTTTTTGGCGAATTTTCTTCAACTCCCCGCTCATCAGGCAAAGGTTCTACTCGCGGTGGCGGTGCGGAAGATGGGTAAGCGGGGGTAACATCAGATGAATTAATGTCAGGGGTTTTTTGCGCCCATCCCATATTTGGCAAAGCTATCAACCCCAGCAAGATAGAAGTAATTAATAAACTAGTACGCTTGTAAAACAATACCACGGTGACATTTCCTTTGGAGACAGTACCCACAGCATTTACCTAAACTGGCTTTGGGTTAATTTCAGTGTTCCCCTAGTTGGGATTTTTTAAACATTGGGGATTAGGAATTGGGGACACTTTTCTACAAGAGGCTGCGCCAAAGACAAGCTACTTCGACTGCGCTCAGTACAAGTCAGTGCATCGCTGGGGACTGGGGATTTCTCCATCTCCCTCATCTTTTAAGTCCTTTACAGTTATTAATGACAATTTGTAAAGCTTTTGTAACAAAAAGTTTAAATCTTTATGTAATAACAAAATTAAATAGATAAGTTAAAAACTTTCAAAGAATAACTTATCGAATTCTTGATATATTGTGAAACAAGTTACAAATTACGCGGTGTGCAATTTTTTATCTTTCACTCAACACTCTGCTAAATCTCTCTCAAGTAAATTCTTTTCTGGTATCTTTTCCATCAAAGGGAAAGATATGAGGAGTGTAAAGGCGGGAATGTGTGCCAGCCAGACCAATCCCCTGAATACCCCGGTTTATGGAGTAATTATCTAAATCAAGCCGCAAAAGTCGGAAGTTTTGGTTAAATTGAGAAGGTTTAGTTGGGTGCGAAGAAGAGGTAAAAAAGAATTTTGATTTTTAGCAAGAGGAAACAGTAGAAGCGCTAGGTCGTGTACCCCTAGAAGGGGAAAACACTGGTGAGGAGGGCTACCACCGCTACCAAAGTGTCCGCCGCAAAAAAACTGCTAATCTCTGCCAAAGGCAACTCTTAACAAAATGTTTTCCCGATCTTCCCCTCGCTCAAGGGGGCAGGGGCGGGGTGAGGGGAAGTTGCACGAAACGTGATTTGATAATTAAAAAGAGTGATTTCAGGGAAGGATAAAATATGTCTTACGCTCAAACGAAGACTCAGAGCAAATCTGGGTATAAAGCCGGGGTTCAAGATTACAGACTAACTTATTACACACCGGATTACACACCAAAAGATACCGATCTTCTAGCTGCGTTCCGTATGACACCCCAGCCTGGTGTTCCTCCCGAAGAAGCAGGTGCGGCTGTAGCGGCTGAATCTTCCACAGGTACTTGGACAACTGTGTGGACAGATTTGCTCACCGACCTCGATCGCTACAAAGGTCGTTGCTATGACATCGAACCAGTTCCCGGCGAAGACAACCAGTACATTTGTTACGTTGCCTATCCTCTGGACTTGTTTGAAGAAGGTTCTGTAACCAACGTATTGACCTCAATTGTCGGTAACGTATTTGGTTTCAAAGCTTTGCGGGCACTGCGTCTAGAAGACATCCGTTTCCCAGTAGCTTACATCAAGACCTTCCAAGGGCCTCCTCACGGTATTCAAGTTGAGCGCGACAAGTTAAACAAATACGGTCGTCCTTTGCTGGGTTGTACCATTAAGCCCAAATTGGGTCTTTCCGCTAAGAACTACGGACGTGCTGTATACGAGTGCTTACGCGGTGGTTTGGACTTCACCAAAGACGACGAAAACATCAACTCCGCACCATTCCAAAGATGGCGCGATCGCTTCTTGTTCGTAGCTGAAGCTATCAACAAAGCTCAAGCAGAAACCGGTGAAATTAAAGGTCACTACCTAAACGTTACCGCTCCTACCTGTGAAGAAATGCTGAAGCGGGCTGAGTACGCTAAAGAACTCAAAATGCCCATCATCATGCATGACTACCTCACCGCAGGTTTCACCGCCAACACCACATTGGCTCGTTGGTGCCGTGATAACGGTATCTTGCTGCACATTCACCGTGCTATGCACGCTGTAATTGACCGTCAAAAGAACCACGGTATCCACTTCCGTGTATTGGCTAAAGCCCTACGTTTATCTGGTGGCGACCACATCCACACTGGTACAGTAGTTGGTAAGTTGGAAGGTGAGCGCGGCATCACAATGGGCTTTGTTGACCTGTTGCGTGAAAACTACATTGAGCAAGACAAGTCTCGTGGTATCTACTTTACCCAAGACTGGGCTTCTCTACCTGGTGTAATGGCAGTTGCTTCTGGTGGTATCCACGTATGGCACATGCCCGCGCTGGTAGAAATCTTTGGTGATGACTCCGTACTACAATTCGGTGGTGGTACTCTTGGACACCCTTGGGGTAACGCTCCTGGTGCAACCGCTAACCGTGTCGCCTTAGAAGCCGTTGTTCAAGCTCGTAACGAAGGCCGTAACTTGGCTCGTGAAGGTAACGATATCATCCGCGAAGCTGCCAAGTGGTCTCCTGAACTGGCTGTTGCTTGCGAACTGTGGAAAGAAATCAAGTTCGAGTTTGAAGCAATGGATACCGTCTGATCTGGGTTAACGGTTAAGAGTTAAGAGTTAAGAGTTAGGATTTGCATTAATTCATAACTCATAACTCATAACTCATAACTCTTCAGGGCTGGGGTCAAGCATGAATCTTAAGCAAATTGCGAAGGACACAGCCAAAACTCTCCAAAGCTATCTGACTTATCAGGCTCTAAGGACAGTATTGGCACAGCTAGGCGAAACTAATCCGCCATTAGAACTTTGGTTGCATAACTTTTCGTCTGGCAAAATTCAAAATGGTGAGTCATTCATTGAGCAACTGTTGCGAGAAAAACCAGATTTGGCTTTGCGAATCATGACTGTCAGAGAACACATTGCGGAAGAAATTGCAGAATTTTTACCGGAAATGGTTCGTACTGGCATTCAACAAGCCAACATGGAGCAGCGTCGCCAGCATTTAGAACGCATCACACGAATAGACACATCTAACCCCAGTCTGCAACCAGAACAGCAAACAACTTCAGATCAGAATTTGGATAACTTATCCAATTAGTTCGGTCAACCTAGTAGTAAAAAATCGCAACCCATTATCAAAAGCTATGCAAACTTTACCAAAAGAGCGTCGTTACGAAACCCTTTCTTATTTGCCCCCTCTGTCTGACGCTCAAATTGCCAAGCAGATCCAGTACATTTTGAATCAAGGTTACATTCCAGCGATCGAGTTCAACGAAACTTCTGAGCCAACAGAATTATATTGGACAATGTGGAAGCTGCCTTTGTTCGGTGCTAAATCCACTCAAGAAGTATTGAGCGAAGTCCAAGGATGCCGTTCTCAATTCAACACCAGCTATATCCGTGTTGTCGGTTTTGACAACATCAAGCAGTGCCAAATTCTCAGCTTTCTTGTTCACAAACCCAACAAAGCTAACAGATACTAAAGCTAGCTAGCTTTAAGTAATTTAGTTTATCCCCATAGGAGAGGTAGAATTATCTGCCTCTCCTATTTACTAAATTTTTTTTGAAACGCAAAGGGGCGCGGAGTTATTCTCTGTGTGCCTCTACGTTTTTTAAGAGAGGAATAATACTACAAGAAGTAATATCAGGTTCGGTTGCAACATTACGATTAGACGTGAACCTAAGTAGTTCAGGAAGTATTTGCCGACATTTGGGGATTGAAGCTTCACGATCTAATGCATTATCCGAAGCGTCCCGCTTGGTGGGACAATAAAGACGAGAAATGATGCAAGCCTAGTGTTGTCTCCAGCCCAAAGGAATCTGTAGAAATGTTGAAACGAATTGTATTAATTTTGCTATTGGTGTTAAGCTTCAGTCTGAGTAATTCGGATGTAGCGGCTGCGGCTGGACTCAAAAGCTTTGTAGATACTAGTGATGGCTATCAGTTTTTATATCCTAACGGCTGGCTGCCAGTTAAAGTTGCCGATGGGCCAGATGTGGTTTTCCACGATTTGATTGAGGTGTCTGAAAATGTTTCGGTTGTGATTAGCCCAGTTCCAGAAGGCAAAACTTTGTCAGAATTGGGAACCCCAACAGAAGTAGGATACAAATTAGGAAAAGCTGCTCTCGCGCCTCCTGACTCTGGTCGTTCGGCGGAATTAGTCAATGCCGCACAGCGAGAAGTAGACGGTAAAATCTACTACCTTTTAGAGTATGAGGTAAAACTACCCAATCAACAGCAACGACACAACATCGCCAGCGTTGCTGTGAGTCGTGGTAAACTTTTTACCTTCAACGCCTCAATTCCTGAAAAACGCTGGCAGAAAGTTAAACGAATGATTGATGAGGTTGTCAATTCTTTTTCTGTTTATTAATTGGGGAATGGGGAATGGGGAATAGGGATAGAGAATATATTTAATCACCAATGCCTAATGCCCAATGCCCAATTAACAAATTTTTCTAAAATCTCATGAAAATTCCACCTTTTGTACTTGCTTCAGCTTCCCCAGCCCGACGCCGCTTGCTGCAAACTGTTGGTATTGAACCGATAGTTCGACCTAGTGACTTTGATGAGTCGCAAATTGAACTAAGTGAGCCAGCAGAATTGGTCAAAACTCTTGCCCAGTATAAAGCGGAAACTGTAGCCCCACAGTTTGAATCAGCTTTGATAATAGGTTGTGATTCAGTTTTGTCCATCAATGGTGAAATTTATGGGAAACCAGCAGACTTCTCTGAAGCGATCGCTCGTTGGCAGATAATGCAAGGTAACTTTGGCGACTTGTACACAGGTCACGCCTTAATTGACCATAACCAAAACCGTACTTTAGTCAAGTCTCAAGTTACAAGGGTTTACTTTGCTCAAATGAGCGAGAAGGCAATTAAAGCTTATGTTGCCACTGGTGAACCACTCAAGTGTGCTGGTGCTTTTGCCATTGAGGGTTTTGGTAGTTTCTTCGTGGAAAAAATTGAAGGCTGTCACAGCAATGTCATTGGACTCAGTTTACCCCTGCTGCGGCAGATGCTAAGTGAATTGGGATACGATGTCACTGATTTCTGGCAGCAATAGTCATTCTTTCGTTAAGCAAACGCAACCCAGGTCATAGATTAATCTCTACGGCTAATCCATAGTCAAAAACTTGACAATTAGCATTGATGTCTCTGACCGTAGATGTGTTTTAAAAGCTGCATACACAGTTAAATTAGAACTTAAAAAACTGAATAAATGGTTGACTTCTGATAATGCTCTTGTATCAAAGCTTTCAAACCTTAAGGGACTTCCATACTTCTTGTGGGGTGAGCGACACGAGCGCCCGTAGCCAAGGGCAGACAAGATGTCATTGGTGTCAACTTAAGCTAAAAGCCTTTTCAAATCTCGTTTCCAGCCCAGAGGCTGGAAATGCAACTCAAAAGCGGCTCTGCCGCCAGCAAGGGAGGTGGAGCCTCTAGGACGGCATTCCCAGTCTCCGACTGGGAACGAGACAATATCTAAAAGCTGGTTCTAGGCTGGCTTTCACGTTAAGTTGACACCAATGACAAGATGTCCACCCCACAAGATTGGATAATTTATTTGTTGTCAGTCCCTAATAGAATCAGACAAGTTCTCAAGCTTCACCTATGAACGCAGAACCAGCACCAAATCCTGAAGATATTAAAGGGCAACTACCTCCTGTAAATAATGATCCGTTACCAGATTTTTCAGTTCCAGCGAATCCTAATGCAGATATTGGTGAACAAGTTGCGGCTGAAAAAGCACTCAAGATAGTAATAGGAAAACGTTTTAACGCAAGTAACTCAAAAGTTATAAAGTCTAGTTTAATGAGCTATAAAGAAGCTTGCCAACTAGGGCCAGAGCCACTAAGAGAAGACGATCCACTCATCAATACACGGGTGCGTGTAGTGGAAATTTCGGGCACTTTTCGGGTAAGGGGTCGCCCCTCTCGGCAAGGAGTACCAACATCCACTCTGACTTACACAAAAGGTTGTGTTGTTTTAAGAGCAGCAGATGGTTTCCTATTAAGTGTCAGCCTTTTAAAGGAGTAAATTAGTTATCGGCATTCACCGATGATCTCGCTAAGTTTAGAAGCTGTTAATTATTTGTCTTGTGTCATTGGTTATTTGTCCAGAATTAATGACTAATAACTAAATTGCCTGATATTGAGTATTGCCTCCCCATGATCTGGAATCCAGACTAGCCACTCATCTACTGAAACCGGACACAATAAAAGTGCTTCGTCAAAACTAAAGGGGTTGGGAAGTTGCAAAAGGTTTACCCAAGTAGAAGCTCTGAACCTCTGTAAGCCTTCCAGATTGTGCCTTCTTGCTTGCACAGCAAAATCCGGTCTATGAGAATCTAGTTTCATAGCTTCTATTAGCCTTCACAAATGGACTAATCTAAAAATATTTCTGTAACCTAGACTACAAAATAAATAATCCTTGTGAAAAGTATCTGTCTTATAAATTTACGTTGGCTGGGTGTAAGTGTTTGCTTATATTGCAGACTACAACAGGTATGGCACGACAAGTTGTAGACTGGCCATTAGATCGCATTCCCAACTAGAATATGTCATTTACTTCTATGCCCTCGCTGCGTGAACAACAACATCCCCTAATTCGTCAGCTAGCTGATTGTATTGAGGCAGCTTGGCATCAGCACCTAGATTTATCCCCTTACCATTTGCCTAATGAGTTGGGGTATGTGGAAGGTAGACTAGAAGGCGAAAAACTGATAATTGAAAACCGTTGCTATCAAACGCCCCAGTTTCGGAAAATGCACTTGGAACTGGCAAAAATCGGAAATATGCTGGATATTTTGCATTGCGTCATGTTTCCCCGTCCAGAATACAACCTGCCGATGTTTGGTTGCGATTTAGTTGGGGGTAGAGGTCAAATTAGTGCTGCGATCGCAGACCTTTCTCCTATCCAAGTAGAACGCACCTTACCAGAATCTTATACTTCTGCACTGACACAGCTAACGGTGCTTAATTTTTCCCAACCCCGTGAATTACCAGAATGGGGAAATATTTTTTCGGATTTTTGTATCTTTGTGCGCCCCAGTTCTCCTGAAGAAGAAACAATGTTTTTGTCGCGGGTGCGAGAATTTTTAGATATTCATTGCATCCAAGCGATCGCCTCACATCCTGTTTCAGTTGAACAAGTCACCCAAAATCTTGCTGGACAACACAACTACTGCACCAAACAGCAGCAAAACGATAAAACCCGCCGCGTCCTAGAAAAAGCCTTTGGGCCAGCTTGGGCAGAAAATTACATGACCACAGTTTTATTCGACCTCCCAACTTAATCATCCCCTGCATCTCCCTCATCTCCCCCATCTGTAGGCTCTGCTACGTTTTCAGCTAACGGATAAATGTAGAATTCATTCAACGAGAGTTTAATGGAGTTCCAAAACAGCAACAGGGAGAATAGTAAGGTCTTTGAAACGAATATTACAAAATGGTTTGTTGTCTTGGTAGGTGCAAACAACTAGAGACAGCTAACTCATTGACCAGAAAGTTAAGGAAACTCTGATGTTAGGAATGTTCAATTTGACAGACATTTTTTAGTTAGTTAATCGTTGATTGACTTAAGGAAGACTAACTTTTGTAGCAAGATTGTGTCCAACAAAGGCAACAGTCTATTTTTGATGTTTCTTTTCAATTTTGTGACGAACTATAGCCGTAGTAAATGTAGCAGTAAAGTACCGCATCATACCAATTGAGAATTTTTTATAGAGATGCGATATATCGCGTCTCTATATCTAGATTCATACTGCTTGTGAATTCTGCTAACTCCCATTGCACTCATGTCTCAATAATACTCAGAGTTATTGAATAGCCAGCTACTATAGCATTTCTCAGTTTCAATACAGACCTAACCCCGCGCCCTAGTCAGCCTTAAAGCCTCTCTCCTTTTAAAAGAGAGGTTTGGAGAGAGGTCAAAGTGTATTGCATACATAATGAGCGGCTATAGAAAACACCATTTTGTAAAGCCATAGTGTTGAACGTTCATCACACAATGGATTTTTAAGCCATACCCAGCTTGAAACCACTGTTGTTTATCCTAACAGCTGGCTGTTGATTAAAAACCTTTTTATTTTTACTTCCATCAGCACAATTCAGGTAAATGGGCAACATACTATGTCAAGGGTGACTGAAAAGCCGAAGCCAAGTGAACAGACACTAAATCATGAACAACCTAAGATTTGGTGGGGTATCGCTGTAGCTGTGCCAGTAGTAATCGCTGCTGGGATACTAGGTACGGCCAAAATCGAGCAGTTAAGAAAACTAGCTACATCCGTACCAGTAATGCCATCTACCAATAGCATTAGTGCTGTAGGGCGTTTGGAACCGCGAGGCGAAGTTGTTAAATTGTCCGCCCCATCATCAGGATTAGCGCCATCGTCACGAATTCAGCAACTTCTGGTGAAAGAGGGTGAACAGGTAAAGCAAGGTCAAATTGTGGCAATTTTGGACAACCGCGATACCCAAATAGCCGGACTACAAGAGGCAAAAGCGAAAGTCCAAGAAGCCCGTGCGAATTTAGCACAAGTCAGGGCTGGCTCTCCGAGAGATATTCAAGCTCAAAGAGCAGTTATTGCTCGCCTACAAGCGCAGTTAATTGGCGAAAGGAATGCAGGGCAAGCAACGATCGCGCGGGTTGCAGCTCAGTTAAGTGGTGATAAACTTGTCCAACAAGCAACCGTGAATCGCCTAGAAGCTGAACTTAGTGGGCAAAGAGATGCTCTTAGAGCAACCGTTGTACGTATTCAAGCCGAACAGCGTAATGCTCAAGTCGATGCCGGACGCTATGATTATTTATACAAAGAAGGTGCTATTTCTCAGCAAGAGCGGGATAGAAGACGCTTGAGTGCAATAACTGCTAATCAGCAGGTGGCTGAAAGCCAAGCTACCCTAAAGCAGACATTGGCAACCTTGCGACAGCAACTTGCTGAAGCTAGAGCCAACCAAATACAAAATTCAGCAACTTTGCAACAGCAGTTAATCGAAGCTAAAGTTAACCGCGATAAAAATGTCGCAACTTTGCAAAGACAAATCGATGAAGAAAAGGCCAAACTGAGCAGAATTTTAGATGTTAGTCCTACCGATGTGCAAGTAGCACAAGCCCAAGTTAGTAATGCGATCGCAAATGTTAGAAAAGCCGAAGCAGAACTAAGGTTAAGCTACGTTCAAGCACCAATCGCTGGAGAGATTTTAAAGGTTTACACCAAATCGGGTGAAGCGATCGGCGCAAATGGTATTGCTGAAATTGGCCAAACCAACCAAATGTTTGTAATTGCTGAAGTCGCTGAAGACAGCATTGGTAAAGTGCGTCTTGGTCAAAATGCTACTATCACCAGTGATAACGGTGCATTTAGCGGCGAATTAAAGGGAACTGTCACTGATATTGGCAGAAAAATTGGTAAAAAAGATGTGCTGAATACAGATCCAGCCGCAGATGTAGATGCCAGAGTTGTAGAAGTTAAAATTGCTCTGTCTCCAGAAGATAGCCAGAAAGTTTCTGGTTTAACTTACGCCAAAGTTATTGTCGATATTAATAATTAATTAAGTTGTCGGTGAGCAGTAATCCTAATCCATAATTTGATATTTTGGATTAAAAATATTCTTGAATGGTCTGTTTAATCAATTTTAAACATTCTATCAATCTGGTACGGGTGTCACCATAATGGGTTGAAAATCTAAAATTGCTACTCTTGTTGAGACGCCTATAAAATGAATCAAAAAATACCTCTATCGTGGCTACAACTGACAAGGGAAAAAACTCGTCTAGCTGTGGCTTTAGCAGGAATTGCTTTTGCCGATATTTTAATGTTTATGCAACTCGGCTTTCGGGATGCTCTGTATTATAGTAACGTTCGATTCCATAACAGCTTGCAAGGCGATATTGTTTTAATTAATAGTCAATCTAACGCTATATTGGCAATGAGAAGCTTTTCTCAACGGCGATTATATAAAGCATTAGAATTACCAGCAGTTCAATCAGTACATCCGATCTATTTGGACTTTACAATCTGGAAAAATCCTGTAACAGGCCGTCCTCGGAGTATCCTAATTTTTGGAATGAACCCAGAAACTAACCTAGTGAACTTACCTGGAGTTCAGGAAAATTTAGATAAACTTAAACTACCTGATGTAGTTCTATTTGACCGTTCTTCTAGGGTAGAGTATGGCCCGATCGCTGTTAATTATGACCAAGGAAAGCCTGTAACGGCAGAAGTGCGAAGGCGGCGAATTAAAGTAGGAGGACTCTTTACATTAGGTGCATCATTTGGTGCAGATGGTAATTTAATTACGAGTGATATCAACTTTTTCCGAATATTCAGCAATCGTCAAAAAGGATTAATTGATATTGGGCTAATTAGATTAAAGCCGGGAGCAGATGCTAATGTTGTTGCCCAACAATTACGAAAGTATTTACCTAATGAAGTAAATGTTTTAACTAAACAAGAATTTATTGATTTTGAGCGGAGTTACTGGGCGAATAGTACAGCTATTGGCTTTATTTTCACATTAGGGACTGTCATGGGTTTCATTGTGGGTACTGTGATTGTTTATCAAATTCTTTATACAGAAGTTGCAGACCACTTAGCTGAGTACGCTACCCTCAAGGCGATAGGTTACACACAAAACTATTTATTGACGGTCATTCTTCAAGAAGCTTTGTTATTAGCAGCTTTAGGCTACTTTCCTGGAATAGTTTTTGCATTATTTATGTATAACAGCGCCAGAAGTGCAACACTATTACC
The DNA here is from genome assembly GCF_017114965.1 of Nostoc sp. JL31. Lineage (NCBI taxonomy): Bacteria > Bacillati > Cyanobacteriota > Cyanophyceae > Nostocales > Nostocaceae > Nostoc > Nostoc sp. JL31. Next base: position 29,693 of record NZ_JABXKO010000035.1, on the reverse strand, counting down.
AGTTTTTATGAGTTTTGAGCGAGCGGTAATGGTATTAATTTTGACTATGATGATGTGCATTATTTCTGGTGTGATCGCAGTTAGAAAACTACGCTCTGCCGATCCAGCAGATATCTTTTAGTTAATATTATATTAATTAAAAAATATTAGTAATAACTTTGAATTATAATCGTAATTAAGCAAATTTCCTTTCTGAAAGTCACTACAGTTAAATTTTGGAACTAATAATTTATAACTAACAAAAATATGATGGAAAAAGAACCTGTAATCGCCATTAAAAATCTCAATCACTTCTATGGCAAAGGCTCACTGAGAAAACAGATATTATTTGATATCAACCTAGACATTTATCCAGGTGAGATTGTGATTATGACCGGGCCATCAGGTTCAGGTAAAACAACCTTACTGAGCTTAATTGGCGGTTTGCGGTCTGTACAAGAGGGAAGTTTAAAATTTTTAGGTGAAGAACTTATTGGCGTCAGTCAAAACAAATTAGTGCAGATGCGACGCAACATTGGTTATATTTTTCAAGCTCACAATTTGCTAGGGTTCTTGACAGCCAAGCAAAATGTGCAAATGGCAGTGGAATTGAACGATAATATTTCTCAAGCAGAAGCAATGGCTAAATCAAAAGCCATGCTAGGGTCTGTTGGTCTAGAAGAACGAGTTGACTACTACCCAGACAATCTTTCTGGTGGACAAAAACAAAGAATTGCGATCGCCCGCGCCTTGGTGAACCGTCCTCCCTTGGTACTAGCAGACGAACCAACAGCCGCATTAGACAAACAATCAGGACGCGATGTCGTGGAAATAATGCAGAGTCTTGCCAAAAATCAGGGAACTACTATCTTATTGGTGACACACGACAACCGCATTTTAGACATAGCCGATCGCATCGTCGAAATGGAAGATGGTCTTTTAACCCGTAATTCTCCCAATACAGTTATTCAGTCATGATTTTTAGTCATTAGTCATTTGTCCTTTGTGAACGACTAATGACCAATGACCAATGACAGCCATAATTTATTGTCTAGCCGAACCTGATTTTTTAATTCCAGATGACTTTGGTGGAGTTGGAGTATTTGGTTGGCGACTAGTACGGAAAGTTACATTCACCCCTTCATTCGATTGTTCCATCACTAGTAGAGGCGTAGGTTTAGCCTTTTGATCCCAATGCATGGTAGCAATCCGACCTTGAATTATTGGTTGCCAACTATCTTCGTCTTCTATCGGGCTTAGGTAAGTTTCTATACAATCAATAATTTGACTAATAGTCGCAGAAGTTGCTTGCGTCGGTAATTTCATTAACCGGATTTGAATCCGAAACAGCACCCGTTTAGCAGCATTTCCTGGACTACCAGTCTCATACTCGACATCAAAAATTTCATCTACTTGCCGTCCAGCACTATTAGCAATTCCAACCGATCCAAGTTGTGCTTGATTTGGACGCAGGGCTTGAGAAATTTTTTCTTTGATCTGAATCTTTATTTGATTAAGAATTGCAAAGTGAAACACCTCCTCTGACATCCGCATTCGCAGATAATCCAGGTTAAAGTCCCGTGAGTTCACCAAATCGGGATTAGTTTCCATTTTGCGAATTGTTTCCAGCGCCAGCTTAAACTTTTTCTCTAGTTCTCGGGCGCGGAATTGTTCAAACTTAAGTTTTTTCTCCAGCTTATCTTTCTGGAGTTTAATATACACAATCAAAGCAATCACCACTAAAGCCAGTCCTCCAGAAGTTACCAACAATAATGGTGGTATTTGAGGATTACTTGCTGGCACTTCCTGGGATGCCTTTTTAGTAGTCTTTTTCCCGGAGGATTGGGCAAGAAACATTGAAGTGGACATGGTGGGAAACTGAAAAACTTGACTCCTGATGTTTAGGATGCCCAAATATTCAAGGTCATCTTGCTGTATGATTAATATTTTTTACAGCCTTTTACAAACCGTATATGTCCAGAGATTTGAGCCTCGCTCCCCTATCTGAGGTTTCATCTACAAGCTTGAGCAATATTCGTCTGATAGCCACAGATATGGATGGCACCCTGACTAGACGAGGAAAATTTACTCCAGCACTACTACAAGCTTTAGAGGATTTAGCCGCAGCTGACATTAAAGTGCTAATTGTCACCGGACGTTCTGCTGGGTGGGTAAGTGGATTGAGTAGTTTGATGCCAGTAGCAGGTGCGATCGCAGAAAATGGCGGTTTGTACTTTCCACCTGGAAATCAGAAACCAATAGTCTTAACACCCATTCCCGATTTAGCTCAACATCGCCAGCAGTTGGCTACGACTTTTGAGAATTTACAAACTAAATTTCCCCAAATCCAAGAATCTGCTGATAATCGCTTTCGCGTCACCGACTGGACTTTTGATGTAGCTGGTTTGCGTCAAGACGAACTACAAACCCTAGATAATCTCTGTCAACAAATGGGTTGGGGATTTACCTATAGCAACGTGCAGTGTCACATTAAACCCCATCAAGATAAAGCTGTGGGATTGTTGCAAGTATTGCGCGAATATTTTCCCCAGTACTCATCAGAACAAATTGTCACTGTTGGCGATAGCCCCAATGATGAAAGTTTATTTAATCGGCGCTATTTTCCTGTTTCTATAGGCGTGGCAAATGTCCTGGAATATGTGAATCAGTTAAAATATCAGCCTGCTTACATTACCACTGCTGCCGAAGGGGAAGGATTTTGTGAGTTATCTAGTTATATTTTGAAAAGCTTGCACATCTCAAGTTAGAGAGAAGTTGAGTTGTTCTACAATAATCTCGTAGCACTGATTTTACAACCATAACCGAAACACATTCATGATACAGAGCGACTGAATTTATTTATGGGGATTGTTAATTTTGAATTTTGAATTTTGAATTTTGAATTCGGAGCGAAGCGACGTGACGGCTACTTTACCTGTTAGTGTCGAATCAGAAATCTTCTACCCTAGTGCTGATGGTCAACCAGTGGCAGAAACTTACGACCACCTTTATGCTTTACTAACTACCTTAGAAGTCCTGAAACAGTATTTGGCAAATCGTCAGGCAACAGTATTGGGAAATCAATTTCTTTACTATGCACAAGGTTTTCCCAAATTGCGGGTAGCCCCAGATGTAATGGTGATTTTTGATGTTGCGGCGGTCGGGACAACTATAAAGTTTGGGAAGAGGGTCAAGTACCCACAGTTATTTTTGAAATGACATCCTTTGGGACAAAAGGACAAGACGAAATCTTCAAAAAGACCCTCTATGAGCAGCTAGGTGTCAAGGAATACTGGCTATTTGACCCGAAAAGCGAGTGGGTGGAACAACAGTTACGTGGCTATCGTCTGCGGGGAGAAATCTACGAACCTATAGAGGATGGACGTAGTGAACCGTTACAACTGCGGTTGGTGGTTGAGGAAAGGCTAATTGGATTTTATCGAGAGGATACAGGGGAAAAATTACTGATCCCTGGTGAACTGGCACAGGCTTTAAGGCAGGAAGTTTTAGCAAGACAGCAGGCAGAAGAACTGGTAGAACAAGAACGCCAACGAGCAGAACAGGAACGACAACGAGCAGAACAGGCAGAATTGCAGATAGAACAGTTAAAGGCAAGATTGCGATCGCTCAATGTAGACCCCGATACTATTGAGTAACACACACCAGAAGTTGCTATAGCTACGCCCATCGTAGACATGGTAGGTGTTATAAACAAGTAGACAATTTGTTACCTGTGTTTTTGCTACATTTATTACCTGAGACAGAATACAATAGATGAATCTCTAGGGCGTTTCAATCTAGTAAGTCTCAACAATACTAATTTAATTGAGAAGACTGTTTTATACAGTAATTTCCAAGCAAAACTGAATCAAAGGATAAATAAACCGCCAACTCTTTAAGTACCCAGAGACGCTAAGAGATTAACAGATACTTCAAGGATAGGTTAGCGTTTTATTTCCTACTTCTACTAGAAAGTCCAAGATCAATGTCGAGTTAAGAATTTACCTTTAAATAGTGAGGTATAAAATTATGCAAGAAATTGAAAGATTCTTTGGCAACTTGTTCAGTGGCATAATTAACCGCTTTAAGTATTCTGCGATGGACGCTGCCGATCGCAAAATGAGAGAAACTATCGACGATCAGATCGAACAACGGCGACAAAAACCTAAATCCCAAGATCGAGAAGACCGCGAGTAGATGAGATGTTAGAATAGCAACATTTTCATCGCTAAAAGCATAGCGTTGCCCGATTGTTGAGTGGGCAGCCCTATTTTCTCGCCCTCAATCTACATAATCAATCTATAACTCTCCCTATTGGGTTAGCAGTCTGTGTTAACCTAGTATGGTTAACTAATCTCGCACATCTAAGAATTCGGGTGTTTCCCAATGGAAATACACTTGGATGGAGGTTTAACCCGAATCGGAGTTGAAAATTATATGCCAGTAGTTTCATTGGCTCAAATGATGGAGTCAGGGGTTCACTTTGGGCATCAGACCCGGCGTTGGAACCCAAAAATGTCCCCTTACATTTATACTTCCCGCAATGGCGTGCATATTATCGACTTGGTGCAAACTGCCCAGTTGATGGATAATGCTTACAACTACATGCGATCGCACGCAGAACAAGGGAAGAAATTTCTTTTCGTCGGCACCAAGCGCCAAGCAGCTGGAATTATTGCCCAAGAAGCCAGCCGTTGTGGTTCCCACTACATTAACCAACGCTGGTTGGGCGGAATGTTGACCAACTGGGCAACCATCAAAACACGGGTTGACCGTCTGAAAGATTTAGAACGCCGTGAAGAAACTGGCGCACTAGATTTATTGCCGAAAAAAGAAGCATCAATGCTACGTCGGGAAATGACGAAGCTTCAGAAATACTTGGGTGGCATTAAAACAATGCGGAAAGTACCCGATATCGTGGTAATCGTAGACCAACGCCGGGAATATAACGCAGTTCAAGAATGCCAAAAGCTGAATATTCCCATTGTGTCCATGTTGGATACAAACTGTGACCCCGATGTAGTAGATATCCCCATCCCAGCAAACGACGATGCTATCAGATCAATTAAGCTGATAGTAGGAAAATTGGCAGATGCCATTTATGAAGGTCGTCACGGTCAGCTAGATGCTGAAGATGATTACGAAGATTACGACGGTAGTGAGTATGACGATGACTACGAAGAAACCGAATATACTGATGCCGTAATTCCCGAGGAGGAAACAGAAGAATAGTGCTGAGTCAAGAGTGCTAAGTCCTGAGTAAGATAGAAAGACTCAGCAAATTGAATAGTGCTGAGTCTTGATTTTTGAAGTTGTAAGTTGTGATTTGTCAATGAAGAATAAAATTGATAACTGAACACTCAAAACTCAGTACGGGCTAAACGCCCCGCTAACGCTAACAAAACTCAGTACTCAAAACTCAGTACTCAGTACTAAATTAGGTGAGTGATTATAACTCGAGGTCAAGTTAGGAATTGAGGCAAAATGGCGGAAATATCTGCAAAACTCGTCCAAGAGCTACGCCAAAAAACTGGTGCCGGCATGATGGACTGCAAAAAGGCGCTGATAGAGACTGAAGGCAACGTAGAAGAAGCCGCAGACTGGCTACGCAAAAAAGGCATTTCTAAGGCGGGAGCAAAAAGCGATCGCATTGCAGCAGAAGGTCTAGTAGACACTTACATTCAGCCCGAAGGTCGAGTGGGTGTACTCATAGAAGTCAACTGCCAAACCGACTTTGTTGCTCGTAACGAGGCTTTTAAAGCTTTAGTTAAGAATCTAGCAAAGCAAGCAGCGACAGCTGATAGTGTTGAGTCTTTGCTGGCTCAACCCTATATTGAGAATGAAAGTGCGACTGTAGAAGAATCCATCAAGCAAACCATTGCTACTCTTGGTGAAAATATCCAAGTGCGCCGCTTTGTTAATTTTGCAATAGCAGAAGGCACACAAGGCGTAGTAGACAGCTACATTCACACTGGCGGTCGAGTTGGTGTATTGGTAGAACTGGGTTCCCAAACTGAGTCAGCGGCTGCTAATTCAGAGTTCCAAACCTTGGCACGGAACACTGCAATGCAAGTTGCGGCTTGTCCCAATGTCGAGTATGTGAGCGTAGACCAAATACCCACCGAAATTGCCCAAAAGGAAAAAGACATTGAAATGGGCAAGGATGATTTGGCGAACAAGCCTGAAAACATCAAAGAAAAGATTGTTCAGGGACGGATTGAAAAACGCCTGAAAGAATTGACTTTGCTCGATCAGCCTTACATTCGCGATCAGAGTATTTCCGTGGAAGACTTGATCAAGCAAGTGAAGGCACAATTAGGCGAAGAGATTCAAGTGACTCGCTTTGTCCGTTATATACTGGGCGAAGGCATTGAAAAGCAAGAAATGAGCTTTGCTGATGAAGTTGCTGCACAAATGGGCACTAAGTAATATTAGTTAGGAGTTAGGAGTTAGGAGTTAGGAGTTAATAGGAAGTTAATAGGAAGTTAGCTTCATAATTCATAACTTAGTAATTCTTAATTCCTAATTGCTTAAAGGACAGGTCAAGCAAATAGCCTGACCTGTATTTTATTTAGTAAAGACAGAAAATATCGCATTTAATTTAATTAAAATCTAAAATTCTCTAGAAAGTTATCCTAAAATAAATTTGTACATTTGTACTATGTAATGGTTCAGATGGGCAAGAGCGAAAAAACATGGCAAGAGCAATCGAGCGAATTGAGCAGGATATTGCAGCACTCCAAGAAGCGATCCGAGCGATCGCAACCGAATTACAAAGCGCTTATGCTAGTTATCTAAATAGCTTGGGGCTAGCTGTACGCAAACAGTTGATTCTGGCGAGTTACCATCTCTGTACCCAAGGGTATCCCGAAAACTTTTTGCATTTGTCATTGAATCAGCGCCAACAACTGCAACAAGCCATCCGCAAGTTGGGTCAACTGGCAGCTGAACAATTGCTCATTTATCTTACAAGTGAAGAATCAGCGGAAGATGAGGTGGATGAGGAAGATGAAATTGATGAGGTCGATGAGGTTGATGAGGAAGTAACACCCTCTTCATCTTCACTATTTCTGGACACTTCTAATTCTCAGTATCTCACTGCCAACACTTCAGATCCTATAGAACTGGCAAAATGGCAACAGAAATTAGAAGAAGTCGCGCAAGAGATACTGAAAAAACTTTCGCATGATGCTAATCTTTTATTACAAAAAGCTGGAGTATTACCGAAAAAATTACCAGAACCGATTTTAGCCGCAGCGGCGGCAGCATCAGAAGCATCTGCTGAGGTCATGCCAGGGCCACCCAATTTATTAAACTTAGTAATTGAAATTGAAAATGAGCAACAGTCAGAAGATTCTAGACTGACTCAAATCATGGCTATTAACCTGCGGCTAGGAGAAATTGAATTTGCTGATGTGACACTTTCCTCAGATCGCAAGCGAATCCGCAGTATTTTAGTTCAGCTAAACAAACTAGGAAGAGAGTATAAAAAGAGATATAAAGAAAAAGCGATCGCTGAAGCGGAAGCTGCATGGCGCGCTAGTTGGTTTGAATAAAGTTGTGAGTTATGAATTATGAGTTATGAGTTATTTATTCCTAACTCTTAACTCCTCACTCCTCACTCCTAACTCCTCACTCTGCTGACCAATGACTAATGAAAAACCAGATTGGATACGATTGCACAAAGCCTTGACAATAGAAGCTGAACGTGGCTTTACAGACTTGATGGGCAGAGAATACCGTTTCAGTGAATTTCTGAGCCTAACTTTGGGTAAATTCCCAACAGGCTTACCCCATAGTGAACGCCGCCGTTGGCAAGGACTAGCGGTGCAATTTGCTAGTTATCCACATCTAGCACAGGAAGAAAGGCAGCATTTAGTAGCAGAGACTCGTAGGTATCTATCACAATTACAGCAAGAGGAGCAGGGGGAGCAGGGGAAGCAGGGGAGCAGAGGAGCAGAGGAGCAAGGGAGAATTTATCAATCCAAAATTAAAAATCCAAAGTCTTCAATTGTTACTGAGGTAAGTCGGAGACTTGCACCAAAAATTGAGCAAAAACTCAGTGATTTACCTGAAATAGGTTTTAAAAAAGCTGATAATTTGGCACGGCTTGGTTTACATACCGTTCGTGACTTGCTTTTCTACTATCCTCGCGATCATATTGATTATGCGCGTCAGGTGAATATCCGCGAGTTACAGGCGGGTGAGACGGTGACAATAGTGGCTACAGTGAAGCGTTGCAACTGCTTTTCTAGCCCTAAAAATCAAAAATTATCAATTTTAGAACTGGTAGTAAAAGATAACAGCGGTCAAATCAAAATTGGCCGTTTTTACGCAGGTACGCGCTTTAGCAGTCGCGCTTGGCAAGAAAGTTTAAAACGCCGTTATGCAGTAGGTAGCATTCTGGCGGCCTGTGGATTGGTGAAAGAAAGTAAATACGGCTTGACACTGGATAATCCAGAACTAGAGGTTTTGGCAAATCCAGGAGATACGATTGAATCGCTAAATATTGGGCGGGTAGTACCAATTTATGGACTAACTGAAGGCGTGGTGGCGAATACAGTGCGACAGGCGGTAATTGCTGCTTTACCTGCTGCGGCTAACCTGAAAGACCCTTTGCCAAGTGGTTTGCGGCAGAAGTATGGTTTGATGGAATTAAAAGATGCGATCGCTAATATCCATTTTCCCAGTGATAGCGCCGCCCTACAAGTTGCCCGTCGTCGCCTAGTTTTTGACGAATTTTTCTACTTACAACTCGGTTTATTACAACGTCAACAGCAAGCAAGAGCGATTCAAACCAGCGCCATTCTTGTTCCACGCGGTCAACTTGTAGAGAAATTTCACGAAATACTGCCTTTTAAACTCACTGGCGCACAGCAACGAGTTCTCAACGACATTCTCAACGATTTACAAAAACCTGTGCCAATGAATCGTTTGGTGCAAGGTGATGTCGGTTCTGGTAAAACGGTCGTCGCAGTGTTAGCTATCCTCGCAGCAATTCAATCTGGCTACCAAGCGGCCCTGATGGCTCCCACAGAAGTTTTGGCAGAACAACATTATCGCAAGTTAGTTGGTTGGTTTAACCTCTTGCATTTACCAGTGGAATTACTGACAGGCTCGACTAAAGCTGCTAAACGAAGACAAATACACTCCCAGTTAGAAACTGGTGAATTACCTCTGTTAGTAGGAACCCATGCCTTAATTCAAGACCCTGTAAACTTTCAGCAATTAGGGTTAGTAGTGATAGATGAACAGCATCGCTTTGGGGTAGAACAACGGGCACGTTTGCAGCAAAAAGGCAATCAACCTCATGTGTTAACTATGACAGCTACCCCAATTCCCCGAACCTTAGCACTGACGATACATGGGGATTTGGATGTGAGCCAAATTGATGAGTTACCACCAGGACGACAAAAGATTCAGACAACAGTATTGTCTGGTCAGCAACGCAACCATGCTTACGACCTGATCCGGCGAGAAATTGTCCAAGGTAGACAAGTTTATGTGGTTTTGCCATTAGTGGAAGAATCAGAAAAACTGGATCTGCGATCGGCTGTTGACGAGCATCAAAAGCTACAAGAAAGTGTTTTTCCAGACTTTCAAGTGGGGCTGCTGCACGGTCGCATGAGTTCAGCCCATAAGGATGAAGCGATTACCAAATTTCGTGATAACCAAACACAAATTTTGGTTTCTACTACCGTTGTTGAGGTTGGTGTAGACGTACCTAATGCTACAGTTATGCTCATTGAAAATGCAGAGCGATTTGGCTTATCACAACTCCACCAACTGCGCGGGCGTGTCGGTCGTGGCGCGGCTCAGTCTTATTGTCTATTGATGAGCAGTTCCAGAAGTCCTGATGCTCAACAACGTCTGAAGGTGTTGGAACAATCTCAGGATGGCTTTTTCATTTCTGAAATGGATATGCGTTTTCGTGGGCCAGGGCAAGTACTGGGAACTCGTCAGTCGGGAGTGCCAGATTTTACGTTGGCGAGTTTGGTTGACGATGAGGAAGTTTTACTTTTAGCACGGCAAGCAGCTGAGAAAATAATAGAAATGGATGCAACTTTAGAGCGCTGGTATTTGATGAAAGAAGAGTTGAAGTATCGGTATGAACGGTTAATGGGTGGGGCGATTTTGACATAATTTGACATAATATATATAATAATTCCCCCTAACCCGCATAACCCTTTGATTCCCTGTAGCGATGGCTTTGGGGAATTGTTATTTAGTAGGGTTATCTCAGTAGAAAATCGCGTTATTTGTATCAGGTTTGTAGTGCTAGCGATTAAATAATTTAACTATCACGCCGCCCTAAAAACAATATTTATCGGTGTTTGAGGACATTGAATCAAAGGAGAAAGTAAAATTGTAGGAGTTCAACACAAGGAAAATGACTGATACACCCGAATATTTCCCTAACCGAATAGACCGTATTGAACAAATAATCTTGGGGTTGGCACAAAGACAAACTAGTACACAAGAACAATTAGACAATTTAACCATTAGACAAGCTAACACACAGGCACAACTGGATGAACTAAGCCAAGAAATGAGAGAGCTAACCAGTAACGTTGATCGTGTTTTGGGTCGTAGTGCGATTTTGGATGATGTGTTACTTGAATTACGTGATAGCCATGAACAACATCAACGTAATTTTGAAGAACATCAGCGCACCACAAACGCTGCATTACAAAGTCTTGAGTCTATCTTGTTGCAGTTGATTAAAAATAATTCTTGAAATGCGATCATTGGAGTTAACGACCGCAGGTAACGTGTAAGAATACCTACGGTCAAACTTAAGTTATTTAGTATCCTCTTTATCCTTAGATGTTTGCAGCAAATAACGTACACCCATAGGCGATACGCTTACAGCTACAGGAATAAAATCAGGGTGTAAAATTTTGTAATGTATTTAATTAATTTTCTACAAATATCTGAAAATAATTTAAGTGTATGGATAATAACTTTTGTGGATAAATTTAATCATGAAGACATCTAAACTTTTTAAAGCTTTTAGTTTAGCAAGCGCAGTTACAATTTCATTATTTAGTATGAATTTGATGAACCAAGAGTCAGCATCTGCTGTAGATGTTACCCCCCCTGATTGGTGTATACATTCTGGCGCACGGATAGTATTGGGAAACTTTGACGGTAAAGGCGGCAGAGATGCTCTTTGTTATGATAAGGCAGGTTCTAAATGGTTTAATTACGCCAATGGTAAGAAATGGTATGTAAAAACATCTTGGTGTACTCACGAAGGTTCATATATCCAAGCCGTAAGGTACAATAGCAGCGACAACTACTACGACCTTGTTTGTAGAGATAACAAGGGAGGGTTTTGGGTAACGTATGCACTTAGTAACGGACATTTTCTTTTTTAACGTCTTGGTTATGTTGCAAACAATCAGATACACACTAGATATAGAAGATTGAAATTTAAAACTTTTCTAGTAATCTACTTTATGTAGTGAGTACAAAAGTTTTTGCAACACCAATTATGACCCCGTAGCGCGTCTCTAGCTGTGGGGTTTGTTTTTGGGGTTGGGTGCGATCGCAAAACTAGATTACATTGTAACCAGCAAGACAACCCCACAACCCTGTCAACTGCTACCAAAATCACCCACAGCAAGCGATAACTCTCAAGATGTGTATTCTGTCACCAAGTTGCAAAACCCTCGCCACACACCCTAAAACTAGCCAATAACGTTAAGTTGACACCAATGATTGCAATACGCCCCTACAACCGATTCATGTGTTACAAAGTTTTTTGGAAATGGTATTAGACCTAGCTCTGCACTCCTCACTATTCAATCACGATACGATACTTGCTGCATTTCGGCATAAGCTTGATAAACACCTTTCACGTTATACCAGTTGAGGAAAATTCGGGCAATTTCTAAAGCTAATTGCGGTTTACCTAAGTTAATTAGCCATTGCAACAACGGAGCCATTGTTCGTTCATTCAATGCGCCGTTAAGTGACAAAATTCCCCAAAGTAAGCGATGCAGCCAAGTCATTTGAATCATCATTCGCACTTCCCATGTAGGATGCTTTTGATAAAATAAAACTCCCATACGTCCGCGTTGAATTTCTTGGTCAATTAATCGGGGAATTTGCTCTAAGTTAAATGCTGGATGCCAGTGATATCCTACGGCTTCTGGACATTTAATTAGTGTCAAACCTAGTTTTTTCAGCCGCACACCTAATTCTAAATCTTCCCAGCCATAGAGTTGAAAACTAGTATCAAAAAGTCCCGCTTTATCTAGCCAATGTTTAGGAATTGCTACATTTCCCGTAGCAAAAAAAGCTGCTGAAAAATCTGTGACTTTGTAGGGTTCAGCCGTTGGATTGTTGAAATTACAAGTATTAATAACTGCACCGTAAGTGAAAAAGCGATCGCTCCCCAATTTCTTTTTCCCCTCTACTAGGGCGTCAGCATGAGCTTGCAGGAAATTCTTCAATACTACTAAATCACTATCAATAAAGATAATTGTGTCTCCCCACGCCTGTTCTACCCCCAAATTCCGAGCCGCAGCAGGGCCAGCATGATCTTGCTGAAAGCAGCGCACATGGGTAAACTCTTCTTTGTGTGCTGCTAACCACTCCAATGTGCCATCAGTAGAACCATCATCTACCAAGACAATCTCGTAATCAGTAACTGAACTTGGCTGACTTAACTCCTGCAACTCCAAGGCGCGGAGGCACTTTTCTAAAATCGGTTGGCGATTATAAGTCGGTATCACAACGCTGAAAAACACAGTCTCACCCACAACACTATTGATTTATCCATCTCCAGAATAGGACAGATGGGGCGCTGACACTGTTCCGTACTTGATTCATCTACCCATATTCTAGCAATAGCAATGTTTCGGGCTGGTGCTGGCACGTTACAAGTTGTACGAATTTCTGTGACACGCTCTAACCAATCCATACTTGCTCTTTTAGTTGTGTTTAAATCACCATCTAAATCCTACGAATTTCAACATTACCTGTAACATCAACTTGACACGCTAACCGCGCATGAGGATGATTAGCTGCTAAAGTTTCCAACGTTTCCTGTTCATCACGTTGGGAAGGAGAGATATCACCGATAACCTCAACCAAACAAGTGCCACAAATACCAGTCCGACAACCAAACAAAACAGGTGAATTTTGAATCGTGAGATGTTCAGACAAACTTTGATGACATTCCAAAGTTATAGGAACAAAATCACTTCCTGGAAACGATATTTTACAGAAGTCAGCCATAATACGCAATAATTTTACCTAAACAACACTCTTCCATTCCTTTCTGGGCTTCTGCGTATCTGCATGAGATAAAATCAAATCCTCTTGATGTTCAAAACCTTGAAAAGCCCTGTTTTGAGTTGCCAAATATCGAGAAATTGAATTAGTAGCCATCAGTGACATATCCCGATTACGTTGCCAAAGATAATCGAGCTTTTCAACATACACTTGATAAGATTTCATCGCCTCCTGATGAGTTGAAAAACTGCGTTGTAATCCTTCCGACTCCTCCGTAAAACAACGCCGCATCATTTCTTTAGCATCCCTGTCACTCATCTCAAAAATGCGCGATCGCAACACCCGATAAATATTACTATACAACGCCGGATCGTACCAAAAAATCCCGTTAATCGCAGCCGAAAAATGAAAATGATCGCGCTGACATCCTAGCAATCCTAAATTAGCAACCAGTCGCTCAAAAGCAGTTGGTGGCTTAAGACAAGTGATAACATCGTGAGATATAATTGTCGAACTATTGAAGTGAAAACTTTCATCCATGAAGTGATAATAGGAAATTTTAGCAGGAATTGGAGCAGCTTCAGGATGGGGATGTTTTTGATAATAATTGCTGAGTTTATGCTGTACTAACTTGCCGTTTAGTGTCCGCACTCCCCGGACAGTGAAATACTGACAAGCCAAAAAAGTATTATTCGCAGAAATCAGCCCAAAGTATTGAAGTTGAATTTTTTTCCACCAAGTTTTCAGGGCATTGGTGTCAGCATAAACCATCGTTTCTGTAAAGGGGCCACGCATGGGGTAGGTAAAGATAAGTTCCCCAAACAACGCTTGTTCAACCTGTTTGGCAATTGTGCGGAAGGCGTTAATGTGCGATCGCTCTTGGGAGGATTCCAAATCTAAGGTATCGCAGATTAAGCGAAAATCTTCTTGGGCGTAAAGTCCGGCTGCACTGGTTTGATTGAAAAAGATAGTTGCAATTTCAGCAGAAACAATTTGTGAGTAGTAAGCTACCCAGTAAAGTTGGTTCAAAATTATACGCTGATGTTGGCTGGATTGTTCCCATAAAGGTGTACCATATAGCAGCGAAAATTCCTCTGGGTTCCAATACTCGTTTTGGCAATCCTCATAGCGAAAATTGCTAACTTCTTCATCCATTAAAGCAGTATGATCTTGCTGTTTGTTGCGGGTGTGGTTGATTTGTAATTTGCGATGAATAGTTTTTTCCATATCCGTTTTTATTTAACGCAGAGATAAGATTGATATTTATTACACACATTGATGGGCGGGGAGTGGTTCAAAGGCTCCGCGTTCTTCTAAATTTTGCAGGATAGACTGGGCTGATTTTCCCCCCATGAGCGATCGCAATATTTGTAATCGTGTTCCGCTATGAGTCTCTGTATCTAGTTCTTCTAAAATTTTGATTTTTTGCGATCGCGTCAGATGTCCTTTCACTTGTTCGATTGCTGCAAGTACGCTTTGTGGCCCCACCTGAACCATAAACAAAAACTGTGCCAATACATCAAGAATTGTTGTTTGACTAAATGCTGAAACAGTAATTTGATTAAACAAGGTGGTTCCCGTAGCGTGATGACGGGATTCAGATTGTAAAAAATTAGAAAAAAGTTCTGCTAAAACTGGATAGCGGCATTCCTTCGCTAAACGCCGATAATGGCTTAAACCCCATCCTTCTAAAACCACTTGCAGCACAAACAACAAAACTGTTTTATCTGGACTTTCAACCACTTCTGATAGTAAGCGCAAAAACGGATCGTCCGTGCTAGTTACTTCTATTTCTGGCAAAAAATGGCTAATTTGGTGAAGATGGGTAGCTTCATCAGCCGTAAACAATGCATAAAGCATTTGCTCTTCAACTGTTTCTGCTAAAAGTACCATTTTTGCCATGTAGCCAACACCTGCTTTCTCAATAAAATATGATTCTTCTAACAGACTGCGGTTAGCAAGTTCCAAAATAGCAGATTGTTCATTAATATTAGATTGCTGAAAAATTTTGACTTGATGTAACTTAAAAAAATCAGCATCCCAATAATTTAATTGCGGAGAACTATCATAATTATTCTGATTAGGTAACGCTGCTGTTAATATCCGTCGCAAACGGTCATCATTATCTGTATGCGGTAGGTTAAAACCGACAATTTTATATTTTAAATCCATTTTTTTCCTGTTCAATTAATGTGAATTCAGGGTTATATCAATTCTCCGTGAGTTTGTACTTAATGATTACTCCTTCTCTCTTGGCGTACTTGGCGTACTTGGCGGTTCGTTTAATAATTAACTGCATCTTCATAGCGAATTACTATTAGGTGTTGATAAAGTTTGAATATTTGGATAATTAACAGTTTCCCACTTTCCCCAGCTTAAGGCTTTTTGTTGATTAACGTGCTGAATAAATTCCAGAATAGATTGATCTGCTTTAGTAGGAGTTTTTAAATCAAACTGAATTGTTTGAAATACCTGTGTATCCCCTTTGGCGAAGTAATTACCAACCTGCTGAGTTAACCATAACAAACTACGATTTAAAACCCATCCCCAAAATCCCGGACGTTTGGGAGTCACAAGAATTGTTTGCCCTTCAGTTTTACCACCTTCGATCATTCGCAGTGTAAATATAATGTAGAAGTGCAGAAAATCCGGGCCTAGCGTCACAGTGCCAGTACTGCTATACCAGTAACACATACTATAAGTAACTTCGTTGCGATATAGAGGACGAATCAGGCGAATTAACCAAGAATCATCCCCTCCGCGTGTAGTGTTGCTGAAGGTAATAGCATTGGGGTTGAGGTTTTGAGAATCAAATACAATCTCTAAAGGCAAATTGTGTACTGTGTTGAAATGGTGAGCATCAATCGCATTAATTAGTAAGACATTGGGATGACAGTTTTTGACAAAGCGAGTCCCCAATATATAATCACAATCTGCCTGTTCTAACTCTGGTACAAAAGGCAGCGAACTGGGATTTTCTTCTCCCACCCAAACCCAAACCATGCCGTATTTTTCTGCTGTGTGCCAAGTTTTAATACACACAGGTAGCGGTTTTACGAGAGAAGGAACATCTACACAAATTCCGCGACTATCGTACTTCCAATTATGAAAAAAGCAGCGAATTCCATCACCTTCTACCCTACCTTCTGCTAAATGAGCGCCCATGTGTGGACAATAAGCATCTATAGCTATTACCTGACCACTAACTCCCCGATAAATTGCCAGATTTCTACCTAGCAAAGTTATAGCTTTTACTTTGCCAGGCTTTAATTTTTTTGATGGTAATGTCCAGTACCATCCCTCTATAAATTGTGTCGGATTGTTAAAGTTGGATTTTGGGTTTGTAGATACCATAAAAGTTAAATTAGGACACAATCTTGCACAAATTGTAACGATGATTCTGACTCCCACATCCGTTTTCCAGCACGAGTGAGATTGTCATAGTTAATTTCAGTTAAACAAACCAATTCATCCCCTAATCGATAGCCGGGGTTTATTTCTTCAAAAAACTGGATATGGAGGTTAGTCTGTCTTCCTGTGGGGATTTCAATTAACGCCTCACAGAGAATTTGGGGATGGGGGAAATGGACGATACCAGTCGCTTCTTGGTATAAACTACCATAGTATTCCCGTGCTAAACTCACCATCAGATTTGTTACATCGGCAGGTGTTGTAACATCATAACGCGGATAGAAATCTTGCCAAAAAGTAGGGAGAAAACGATAAGTGCGAAAACCAGAGCAAATTAGCAGCCAGTAAAGTTTATTTTCTGCATAGTGTTGACGCAGAAAATTGATGGCGGCAATCCAACTACGTGGTAGTGTTGTACTCGACCAAGCACTAGGATCAACAATAGTATCGCCGGAATACACCACACTAATTTTTGCTCCCAAAAAAGTCGTTTGGCATAACATGAGAGTTGAAAATCCTTTGAGTGCGTTGGATGTTTCATCTCTCAACAACAAAACCCAGTTTTTGCACTCTAGATCCATTTGAAACCCATCCCAGGTTATACCTTGGAAGTGATTTTGCAGCAACGCATACATGGCGATGCGATCGCTTGGCTGCAACTTTTGAACAGGAATCAGCAAACTCTTCATTACTCGGAAATTACCTAAAATCGATTGGTAAGATGTATTTATTTAAAACTTTATCGACCAATTTGGTAAATTTACGGTGTAATGTGACAGATTGCAAAATGGTTATCTACGCTACAATCTCATATTCACATCTTGCGCGTTCTCAATAAGGTTTGATAGAAATTGCCCACTCTACAAAGAATTAAGATGTAGTTAGCTTAAGAAACCTAAGATTACCAAAGTTCTTGTTAAGTTACGCTGTCGCTAATCCAACCTACTATTCTACACCCCTATTTTTTGACCATCGAGACGGTTTTAGCTGATTTACATACTCCATATATTCAGCTAATGGCTGATCAATACTAAGGAGCAACTTCGGATTAAAACGAATGTTGTCGTAAATTTTGCCATCCTCATCCCTGAGCATATAGTAAGCCAAGCGAGTACAGAATAGCAAAAACTGACTAAGCAGATATCCCACAATACCTTGACGTTTTTCAGTTACATAAATCGGTTGAATTATAGTTCTTTCAGGTGCAATTGGAGTATAAGCATATATCATATACAGTGGCGGAAAAAGCCTAACATCTTTCATCATTGTTAACAAGCCAATGCAACCATGAGCATAACGCATTGAATACTGATATGTAGAACCCAGAAATATTTGACCTAACTTTTCTCTCCAAGTAGTTTGAGGGAATTGTCCCCGCATTGTAAAGTCAATTTGCGTCCCTAATTTGCTACGAAGTAGCGACAGATCCATTTTGATGTCTAAATGATGAATTGTTTTTAAATGTTGAGCATCAATCCCATTCATCATACAAATATGATGATGGCAACTTCTTTCAAATGCAATATCAGCTTGTGCAACAATTTTTTTACCTTTCAATTCATCAAAATCAACCACTCCCTCTGGTGCTTTAGCATCTGGATAAATCCAGATAAATCCATACTTTTCCTCTGTTGCATAAGCTTGCAATTTGGCTTGAGTAGGAATTTCTGATTGACAGGGAATATTTTGACAAAGCCCTGTTTCATCAAATGCCCAATGATGAAATGCACAACGAATCCAATTACCGTCAACTTTCCCAATTCCTAAATCTGTTCCCAAATGAGGGCAGTAAGCATCCAAAGCCCGTACTTGCCCATCTTCACCTCTAAAAATGGTAATTTTATGACCGCATACTTCTACAGATTTTGCTGTTTTTTTAGGGATTTCATGACTAGGACAGGCAATATACCAACCCTGAGCAATTACATTCCAATTATTGAATATTTGCATAATTGTTTGATAGATAATTATTGAATATTTCTTGCTGTTGGCGAATATCATCTCGATATTTACCTGTCAAAATTCTAAATAACATTTTACCTAAACAATAAGAAGCCCGCCAAGAAAATACAGCATCTTGTAAATCAATATGGCTACGCTCAAATAAAAAATGTCCGGTTAATCCCAATAATTGAGTTAACGGTAAGCCCAAGAGCAACCAAAAGTTTTGCAACTTCCAAGTATAAAAGAGTAAACTGTAAAAAAAGAATATTCCCAGAATGTGTAGAGTAATATTAATTGGATGCTGGTGTTTAAGAATAAAAATATCCCAATAGTCTATAAAAGGATGATCTATAATTTGATTATTAATCCTATTTCTCAAACTTTGTCGAGGATTATAATTCATATCAAAACCTTACAAATTTTCGCCTCGCTGCATCAAAAATTTTACTCAAATATACTTTAATAGTCATTATCAGCTACACAAATACCTTTACATTTAATACCATTCGTAGTAGTGCGCTGACAATGAGAACATAGAACCTTCTCTTTTTCTGTTTCTTTATTTATGTTTATACTAGTGCTTTCCTGTAGCTTGTCTTTGTCAGTCTGAAGTTTGACATTCATAAAAATAGAGGAATTTTTCACGGTTTAATATTTCGTCGCTTTTTTCTGACCGTTATTAAGCAGAGGTTTGCACTGAATCATAAGGCTGGATCAAAATCTCAGCCGGAATACCTAACTCTTGATTTAACTTCCGAATCATCTCCAAGGTCAAGGAGCGTTTACGAGATAGTATCTCAGATACCCTCGCTCGACTGCCAAGACATAACTCCAAATCACGACGAGACCAGCCACGGGTATCCATGTAGTATTGAATTGCTTCGATAGGATCGGGTTTTTCAATGGGAAAATGTGCCTTTTCGTAAGCTTCTACTAAGGTACTCAACACATCTAATCGATCGCATTCAGGTGTATTAGGGACGGCATCAAACAGCAATTCAATTTCTCGAAGAGCGTTTTGATAGTCAGCTTGGGTTCTAATTGGACGTAATTCCATACATCAACCTCTATTTAGATAGTTTCTGCATCTATCTTGTCATACTCGATATGAGTGCCAATAAACCGGATAAAAACAATACCGATATCATAACGAATTGCGACAATGAGCCGATAGTTATTGCCTTTGATGTTGAATACGACACGGTTGTTAGCAATAATACTGGCATTACCATGAGCGGCTTTAACATCAACTGGACTCTGCCAATCGGCGTGAGAGGCTTCATAGTACCAAGTTTTTAGTGCTTCTTCAGCATCTGGATGAGATTCCCAGAAATTTCGCAGGGCGCTGCGGGATAAAATACGCATAGCATTTATGATAATTTGATCCCACTTTGGGATCAAGAGTCACTTGAAGAGATACTAACTTTTATCCCGAATTAAGCCTAACATTCCTAATCAGCGATCGCTCCACCCGCCGTAGGTATTACTCTTATAAAAATAGTGCGTTATGTTTCGTTAAGGTAGCGTACAGGAAAAGCGATCGCACTCAACTATATGGCTGCAACCAACCCTTGATAGCCGCTTTGACAACTTTAAGATACTTATTCTCTAAGATAAACTCGTCAATTGCTGTTTCCCCACTAGCTTGGAGCGTACCAGCGACACGACGCTTGAAACTTGGAGTAGTTTCATCGTTAACATAAGCCACTTTTTCTAGCTCTGTTGCAGTCGGATTCGTTTGTTCTAACTGGTTCAAGAGTTGCTGAATCTCCTCGGCTGCTTCCGCAAGAGTCTTCTTCGATTCGGATAAATGGATATGCTGATTTGCTTGCTGTCGTGCGTCACCGGAAACTTGGTTTGCAAAATTGCCCACGTTTGCTCCACGAAAGTCATTTTTGAAGGATTCTGAGTTTGATTGACTTTCTGATGAAGAATTTTGCATTTGTGACTGCTATATCATCCGTGAGAGGTTAAGGTAAAGTATCTTTTGTCAATCAGTAAAAATACTCAAAATAATCTTATTGAAAATGATAATTGTGCGGGGGAGAGGGAAAGGAGGCATTGAAAGTGCGTATAGCAGTGGTAATTAGGGGAAGCGTTGTGTTAATTTCAGAACCCAATTGGGAAACATAAAGTAAAAAATTGGGTATTTTTCTGTCATGAAAGCGGTTTTACAACATAGTGAAGAAGATTGTGGTGCTGCTTGCCTTGCAACCATAGCACAACACTACGGTAGAACCTTCGGCATCAACAAAATGCGAGAATTAGTAGGTACAGGTAAGCAAGGCACTACTCTGCTTAGTTTAAGACGAGGGGCGGAAAACTTGGGTTTTAATGCCCGTCCAGTGAGAGCAACTCCTGAATTAATAGAACGCTTGGATAGAATTTCTCTCCCTGCCATCATTCACTGGAAAGGATATCACTGGGTTGTATTGTACGCACAAAAAGATCAGAAATATGTTATCGCCGACCCAGCAGTAGGTATTCGCAAGCTCAACCGTCAAGAGTTATTAGAGGGTTGGGCGAATGGTGTCATGCTGTTATTAACTCCAGATGAAACTCGTTTTTATCAACAGGGATCGGATAATATAGGCAGTTTTGGACGTTTCCTCAAAAGAGTTTTACCCTATAGCAAAATACTTGCGGAAGCGATCGCAATCAATATTGTCGTTGGACTTCTTTCTCTGGCTGCTCCTTTAATGATGCAGCTCCTCACAGATGATGTTTTGGTGAGGGGAGATATGCAGCTATTAACTACCGTAGCCATTGCGGTTATTACTTTAAATATTTTTCGAGCTGCTATAGGTATTGTTCAATCTCACTTAGTAGGACAATACGCTCAAAGGCTAGAGTTGGGATTAATTTTAGATTACGGGTATAAACTCCTCCGCTTACCTTTATCTTATTTTGAAGCCCGTCGCAGTGGGGAAGTTGTCAGCCGCATTGATGATATAGAAAGGGTTCATAACTTAGTTTCTCAAATTGTTTTAGGTTTACCCAGTCAATTTTTTATCGCTGTCATCTCTTTAGGAATAATGATTTTTTATAGTTGGCAGCTTTCTTTAGCTTCCTTATTTGTCTTTATGATAGTTATGGGTATTAATTGGCTGTTTTTACCAGCTTTACAACAAAAAACCCGTGCTTCTATTGTTTTAAATACAGAAATTCAAGGTTTTCTTGTAGAAACTTTTCGCGGCATCCAAATACTTAAGACTACCCAAGGTACTCCTCAAGCTTGGGAAGAGTATCAAGCTAATTACGGTCGCCTCGCTAATTTAAAGTGGAGTACCATGAAGCTAGGGTTTTACAGCACCACCGTTACAACTCTACTCAATAGTTTGACAAATATTGGTTTACTTTGGTTAGGCAGCTACTTTGTAATTAATCGCACCCTAAGTATAGGTCAATTACTTGCTTTTAACGGCATGAGTGGAAATTTCTTAGGCTTTTTGAGTTCGGTGGTAGGCTTAGTTAATGAATTTATTACTGCTCAAGTAGTAATTCAGCGCCTTACAGAAGTCCTAGATGCTACAGCAGAGGATGAGAAAGATCGTAAAAAACCTTGGGCGGAAATTACTGCTGATACAGATGTTGTTTGTACTAATCTGAACTTTCATCATCAAGGTAGAATTGATTTATTAAAAGATTTCTCTCTCACCATTCCTGGGGGAAAAGTAACAGCCTTAATCGGACAATCAGGTTGTGGAAAAAGCACTTTGGTAAAGTTAATAGCCGGATTATATGACTTGCAATTTGGTAATATTCGTTATGGAATTTATAATCAGCAAGACATATCTTTAGAATGCCGCCGTCAACAAATAATATTAATTCCTCAAGAACCGCACTTTTGGAGTCGTTCAATTATTGAAAATTTCCATTTTGCCTATCCTTCAGTTAATTTTGAACAAATCGTTAGAGCTTGTCAGATAGCTGGTGCAGACGAATTTATTAGCAATTTACCTGATAAATATCAAACTATATTAGGAGAATTTGGTGCAAATATTTCTGGAGGACAGAAGCAGAGATTAGCAATAGCCAGGGCAATTGTTACTAATCCACCAGTATTAATCTTAGATGAATCTACAGGCGCTTTAGACCCAGTATTAGAAACTAAAGTTTTAGATAATTTATTAGCGGAGCGTCAGGGTCAAACAACTATTATGATTAGTCACCGTCCTAGAGTAATTGAGCGGGCTGACTTCATTGTTCTGTTAGAAACAGGAGAGTTGAAGCTGACTGGTACTCCCAATGAATTACGTCAGCTACCTGGTCAGCACTTGAAATTTTTAACTCCCTAATATTCTCAAGCAAAAGTTTTTATTTTAGAGGAGTTATGAATGATTATTGTTTATCTTTTCTCCTTCTAGCTCCTGCCTTATACGTATCATATATTGGATATTAATCTTGCTTTTCTCAAAATAAATTGCAATACAGTTTCCTCTTTAGAGATAATATCAGCGCTTCCTTCCATTCCTAATTGGATAGCACATTCTTTTCCTGCAATCTTCAATATATAGTTTTCTGGTTTAATATTCACCTTGTAACTACCTGTTTGTGAAATTCCCCCCATCCCTAAAGAAGAGTTAGAAGAATTCAAATTAGATTGAGGTTCTATTGCATCTGGAGAAATGCTGCTCACTGTACCTTGTAAAGAGCCATAGTCGGGATAGGGACAAGCAGATACGCGCATATACACTTTTTGTCCCAGCCGAATTTTACTGATTTCCTCAGAAGGAATATCGGCTTTGATTTCCAGTGGTGCTTCACTAGGAGCAATTTGGGCAATCATCTCTCCAGAAGCAATGACTTGAGAGATATTTCGTAGATTGAGTTGTGCTATTGTGCCAGAGGCAGAAGCACGAATTATGATATTTTGAAGTTCAATTTCTATTTGTTTGAGTTCTTTTTTGAAGCTGTTTAATTGGTTTTCTAATTCTGTTTGTCGTTGAATAAGCTGTTCTCTTTCTTGCTGAAGTCTAGATAAAGTTGCTCCCCCTCTAGCTTTTTCTTGAGCGATTCTTTCACGAGCGATCGCAATTCCTGCTATGGAGTTAAGGGTAGTTTTGGCTTTGTTTAACCTTGATTGGGCTGCTTCAACAGCTCCTTGTTGCTTTTCTACAGTTTGCTTGTGAGCTTCTACTATTGCTAATTGAGACAAGAGTGTTTGTTTTTGTTGTTGAACTGCGAGAGTTACTTCTTCGTATGCATCTTGAGAAAGCGCACCAGATTTGACTATCGGTTTATAGCGATCGCTTTTGACTATCGCTGCTTTGAATGAAGCTTGGGTTGCAAGTGAATTCGCTTGAGCCGACTTTAATTCTGCTTTGGCTGTTTCTAAATCATTTTGAACTAATTTTAAGTTAGCTACTGATTCTTCTACTTCCGTAGTGGTGCTAATTTGACTATTGTGATATTCCGTTTGAGTGCGTTGCAGTTCAGCTTGAGCAGCAGATGTGGCACGCTTTGTTAGTTCGCTTTCTGCTTGAGTCTGTTTATCTAAAGCAGAAATTTGAGCAGTTATTTGAGTTGATTGAACGGTAGTTTGTTGAATATTGCCAAGAAGTTGGCTTTTCTTCGTTTGTAGGCGAGAGCCATCAAGTATAGCGATGATATCTCCTTGTTTAACTTGCTGATTTCCTTTTACTAAAATATCTTTTATTATCCCTTCCGTAGCAGCTTGTACTAGACGGAGTTCTCCAGTTGGACGAATGGTAGCAGCTACTTTAACTGTGGTTTTATATTTGAGGATACTTGCAAGGGTAACGCCTGCAACAAAGGTAGCTATAAGTACCAAACCGCCAATAGTTGTCCATTTACCGATAGGAGGTAAAAAATCTTCTGGAGTAGCAGCAGCTAGAGAGTTAAGATTAATTTCTTCTGGGTGAGGTATTACTTTTTCTACCTTGGGGAAGGAATGAGAATTTGGGATGAAAGAGATATCAATATTAGTCATAGTTAAGTAGAACAAGACGAGTTTTAGAAGCTATAAATTTTCCAGTTGCACTTGAAGTGTAGTAAGCAAAAAGCTCTGCCTTTAGTTGTTTGAAGGAGGCAGAGCTTGAGTAATTGGATTTCTCGGCTAGAGTTGAGAAATGAGGTAAATAAGTTGTTTAATTTTTATTAGTCTAATTTCCGTCTAATTGGTTCTCTCCCACCATTCCAGTTGCTTCTAAAGCTAGCTCACCTGCTGTGTAGAGTCCAAGTGCTGTCATGCCTCCAGCCTGAGTCACTGCGCCGCCTGCATTATTCAAAGTTTTTATTGTGGCATGTGAAACTGTTTTTGTAACTTTCTTCCACCAACTTTTACCTCCTGCTAATTGTTCGCAGCATTCATCTGATAAGACTTCAAACAATTCTTCTTGATTTTCAATTGTTAGGCTTTGATTTTTGTTAATAGACATGCTTATTCTCCAAAATAAATAAATACGAAGGTTAACTTGTTAACTCTTGAGCAAGAAAATCATACTCTTTCTGGCTCTAACTATTAATTAGATTAATCCAAAAGAATGTATATACACAGACTTGACAATCCAACTTATGAAAGATAGCAGCCAACATAACAATTTTTTTGCTCTTGATTCAGTATTTATTTGGATTATTTTTCCGATCTAAGCTTAGTAAGTAAATCTATGGAATTTCATTCGGTATATAGTCTTTATTACTAGATTTATCAAGCTTTTCAATATGCAATATTTTTCATGTGTTTATATATATAAACAATATTTATAAAAAAATCATGAATTAGTTATAGTCTTGCAGGATTTCTTTAAAGTTATCAACAAACTTTCTAAGTTTTTTCTACCTATTTACCCTGAAATTGATTGTCTAAGCAGGTATCAATTAGCGTAAATATAGCATAGCTGATATCAGGGGCAAGATAGCCCTCTTCTGTCACTCTCCAGGCGATCGCTAGAAGCCTTATGAGGCAATCAATGCAACCTATACTATTAGAAAAAAATGGGTCTTGTATTTGTTATTAAAGATGACGATGCAATTTTGATTGTTGAAGTTTTTAATAAAACAACAAGAACAACATCCAAGAAGATAATTGAGATTTGCAAAAAGCGTCTGAGCAAATATGATACCGATCAACAGGAGTAACGTGATGGAGCAAGCAAAGAGAGAACGTTTGGAATCTAAAGGCTGGAAAATTGGCACAGTTTCAGATTTTTTGGAGTTAATACCGTTTCTTTGTGAAGCTGCGCCAAATCTCTTAATTTCTTATTTCTTCTCTTCGAGACGCTTCGCGTTGGCGAAGCCTCTCGTAGAGAAGGCGTACTTGGCGCTCTTCTCTAACGAGACGCTGCGCGATGGCGGTTCGTTCTTTATTTCTTACACCATAGGCGCATCTTCATACAGAACTGGCATAATACCCGAACAAACTATCTTTGTTGAAATTAAGCTAGCTCTCAGCCAAAACTTGAAAGACCGTCGGCAAGAACTGATGACTCAAAGTGAACTCGCTGCTAAAATTAGTTCCAGCCAACCTCGGATTGCTAAAGCTGAAAATGGCGATGCTTCAGTATCAATTGAATTGTTGATTCGGGCAATGTTAGCAACAGGTGCAACTCCTCAAGATATTGGGCAGGTGATTGCTGGTGTGGGGTAAAAGCAATTCAATGCTCCCCTCTCAAGCCTCCGCATAAGATAATTCAACAAGGAGACAAAACAGTTCCCAACTTTTCACGCCCCAAGCGATCGCTCACCTTACCCCGACAAACAACCTGAACCCCATTAATATAAACCCCTTGTACAATCTCATCCGAGCCACGCTTAACCATCCGAGGTTCACCATCTAAAACGGGATCAGATATCTGCACTTGCGGGCTAATTGGCTGATTTAAAGCATTGGGATCGAGTAAAACTATATCTGCTTTAGCACCAACTTTCAGAACTCCCGTATCAAGACGAAACCAACCAGCAGGTTCTCCGGTAACGCGGCAAATCGCAGCTTCAGGTGAAAGAAACTTCGTTGCAACTGCTTGTTTGAGGAAAGATAAAGCTCCATCATAGTAGCCCAGATTACGGACGTGAGCGCCAGCATCAGTAAAACCAGGCAAAATATGGGGATGCTGCATCATCGCTAAACGGGGTTTTAGGCGATCGTTTGCCCCTGTCGCCACCCAACGTAAATCTGTATCGTATTTTTGTAATGCGTGGATAAATAAATCTAGTGGTTCTTGTTGCTTTTGACGAGCAATCTCTGCAAAACTTAACCCTTGCCAACTTGCTTCGGGACAGTGAATAACTTCCATCAAATCTAACTGACGATGGAATGATTTACGCCGTTTACTGAGCCATTCTTGGCGAAACTGACGACGAAAAATTTCCGATGCCCATAATTGTTGCCTTTCTTCTCGTGACTGACAGCCATTGAGTTGTGCGCCTGTGGAGAATTCTTCAAATAAGGGAGTCACAGATCCATCAGAGTAAATGGTGAAGGGTTCAGTTAGGGTTTGAAAACGCACATTCCCATTTAGAAGCCGATTCCAAATAAAAAGTAGGGGAGAAAATATTCGCCATAGTTTGCGATCGTGTACGGCATCTAAGGCTGAGAGGACTGTTAGCCGCAGTGGTTTTTGTCCAATTCCTGAACCCATACGCAGAATATCCACAAAGGAAACAAGTCGTTGTAAATTGGGTGTGACTTGAAAAACGCGATCGCACCGCCGACATAAATCCGCCAACATTGCATATTCTTTAAATTTGGCGTGTTGAGAGGGAATTGTACAGCCTTGCCATTCTCCACTCATCCGATGCCAGGGAAACATATCAATAGAAATGCCAATAAAGCCAGCGTCTAAAGCATCTCTGGCTATACGCTGCATAAGATTTAGTTCAAATTTTGTTGGCTGAACAGTTAAACTGCGTTCTAATCCCATCACATGAGCGCGTAAGGCACTGTGTCCAAACATTGGGGCCAAGGGGTAACTGTTGCAAATGCTGTAAATATTCTGCTGCTGTCTGCCAGGAAACCGACTTTTTCAACCATTTTGCAATCAGCCGATGGGAAAGTGTCTCTACCCTCTGAAAAATATCAGCCAGGATTTGGGGTTGGGCGATCGCAACAGACAAGCTACAGTTACCAATAACCACGCTGGTAACACCATGACGCACTGATTCGCTCAATCCTGGTGCAATTTCTAACTCTAAATCGTAGTGGGTATGAATATCGATGAATCCTGGCGTAACCCATAACCCAGAAGCATCAACTACTTCACGCGCTTCAACAGATAAAGATGGAGCAATTTCCACAATCTGTCCATTTTCAATCCTAACATCGCCGCGAACAGGTGCAGATCCTAAACCATCAAAAATTAATCCGTTTTGAATCAGCAAATCCAACATGATTCTTTGTTGCCTTTTGGTTGTTATTGGATCTGTTTAGGGTCATTATAGGCTGGGAATTTCTTGAAAATGGCGATCGCTTGTATTTGAATAATTATCAATCTACCGATAACCTGTGGTTAATTGGCGAGCGCATCCCAGGTGTTATAGAACTTATTACTCTTCGATTTTGTTGTAGATAACTCTGTATACGTGCATACCAATGCGAACATCTTTCTTAGTTAAATGGGTTTTAGTTCCAACAAGCATTCCTGCTTCTGCAACTTCAATAAGATTCTTTTCAAACTCCAATGACTCACATTTTTGCTCTTCAAAGATAACTGGAAGCTCAAAAGCTATCCTATCTCCAAGTCTGAGGGACGATGCTTCAATTTTTATACCCAAAATTCCTTTACTTTCTATAAAACGTTCTATTGTGCCAATAAACTCATAATGAATTGGCAAAATATTTATTCGTCCTACTTGGTAGAATAAATCCTTTATTTGTTTATGATTCCATTTATTCTGAACAAAATTTCTTGCTAGTCGATGCAAATCCCATGTCGTTAGAAGTCCAATTTGTTGTTCTTTGGCTACATCTAAAATTTCTTGTCTAAAAGGTAAAGCATTATCCCGTTCTAGAGGTGGAATATGTCTCTGGTGGTTAATTATGGTTAGACCCTGAATCTTAACGCTTTCCCATTCCCTCATCCGCAGTACAACGTACTTTTGCACTGCTAGAGCATCATCATCAGAAGGAAAGTTCTTGATTCCCTTTACTTCAAGTAGTAGCGTTGTTTCATAGTCATGAATCTGCAAATCTTCCCTGTTTTGCTTCTGAATACCTTGCGCCGCTAATTCCTGATCAACATCTTTAATTTGTTGAAATCCTAATATTTGCAAAGTTTTTATGATTGCCTGAACTAGTGCATCTCCTGTTTCTGTCAGTAGATTAAATAGATAAGCATTAGTATTTTTCTCATTTTCTATTTCTTGTTCTAAAACTGCTACCTTTAAATTTGTTTCTTCACGTATTTCAACTATCTTTTGATGTAATCTATTCACTTGAGGTAAAGTATATTCAACTCGATGTATCCAACTTGCATATTCTTGTTCTGGAAATAGATATGGTACTAAATCGGGTAATATCTGCTCAATTAATTCAGTAGTAAAAGCCGCTTTTCTCTTCAGATTAGGTAAAATCAGAATCCAACCTTTTCTTTCGTCTGATGGGAACATTAAGCCAGCGACATCATTACCAAATTTATTTTTTAACAATGGTAGCCATTCTTTTTTTAACCATGAACCTAAAGAAAGCGTACAATTATAAGTTGCTTCTTCTAAATATTCCGATAGCAATAATATAATTGGCCAATTTTTAGAAAGCTCTTGAGGAAAGTTGAGCATAGCACCATGATCATTTCCAATTTTATAGTGAGCTTGATCACCAAGCATTGTCAGAAAATTCCAATTATTAGAATTTCTTTCTAGTTTAGGCTGAAACACTGAGTAATTTTTGTAACCCAAGTAATAATTTTGGATTTCAAGGGCATCTGCAAAAATTACAAAGACTCCCCCTGTGTTTAAAATTCTGTCAAAATCACGTTCTACCGAGTAACTCCCAAAAGGTCGTGGGTTGACATAGCCTTGTCTATGATCAACCCACCATTCATCTATGCCGTCTTGTGGCTCTTTTATATCTTCTTTTTTGAACCTATCCCACTAATAATATTTTGTTAATCCAGATATGAATTGTAGCAAGGTCAATGAATGCGTCAAAGTAAACT
>NZ_JABXKO010000052.1:0-12803 GCF_017114965.1 Nostoc sp. JL31 | reverse complement strand
TCAATCAATTGTAGTGATCGCTTTTTTCTATACTTAGTTGAGCAGATCCAAACATAGCAGGCTTTTTGCGCTTTCCTACCCGTCGAACTCACGTTAAATTATCCACTCGATTTAGTCAAAGAATGGCTGCATTCTCGAAATGTTACGAGTCCAAGTGAGCTTGATTTTGTTCAGATTGATGAACTAGTGAAAACCATGTGTTTGGCTTGGGCTGGTAATAAGTTTGGACATCCCAATCATGCTGTTAACTCTTATCAGAAACACGTAGTTGATACGGTAGCACGAGGAGTAGATGAAACAACAGCAATCAGCGCATGGATGGAGGGAGCGCTTGCACAATTGCCTGAACTGAATTGAAAAGAAAAATCATACTTCAAGAAGAATACATTCGGCAGCAATCTTAACGTTCTCTTAGAAACGCTGGTTCTGCATAAACAGCAATTATGCTCATCAAACAAAGAGGCATTGTTGCCAACAAGTGACCACCGCCATTGAGTATCGGAGAAAATCGGGGCTTGAAAACAGCCCTCGTTGAGCCGATTCAGTACAGGGACAGTAGCAAAATTACTTTTGATTCTCGGACTCTCCTTGCTGTAATTGTTGCACCACTTCTACTGATAAACCAGTAATTCGAGCGATCGCTTCTACTGTCATTCCTTCTGCTATTAAGTTTTGGGCAATTTCATGAGCTTTTTGTTGACTTCCTTCTTCCCTGCCTTCTTCTTTGCCTTCGGTTTTAATTTGTTGGTAAATCACAGACTCACGCATTATGTCTCTCCTAAATAAACGCTCAATTACATCTTTTTCTAATACTAACCCAGCCAGAATTGCAGAGGCGGCAGCAATATTACTTTGTGTTCGCCGATCAGCAATTTTGTCAACAGCCGCAGCCTCTAGTTGTAATGTAGCAACTTTGTTCTCAGTAGCACTCAAGACCGCAAACGGGAGTAATCCTGGTGTGGACAAAAAATCTGAAGGAGGCTGCTCCCACAAACGAATCACTGAAAACTCATGTCGTAAAGTTTCAGTAGTAAAAGTAGTTTGATACACCTTCTCTGATTCGGTTTTAGCTAAGTAAATTACCACTTGGTGCATTCGTTTATTGGGAAAATGGCGATACACCCTCAAACGATAATCAGCCATCCGAAACGGCATATCATCATCGGGTTTGGTCTGAAATTCAATGTGGAGAACAACTTCATCTGACTGCAACAAGATTAAAGCATCAGCACGAATCGGTTCTAAAGACAATTCGGTAGGACTTAATTTGGTTAAAGTAATGGGTTCTCCTAATAGCCAAGTAGCGAAATCAGGAGAATACATCTCAGCGATAAATTTACAGGTGTTATCAAACATAAACCAAGTTTAACAAAAGATAAGCCACCTTTAGTATTAAAGTCACAACCTAGCAAATTTAGTTCAATTCCATTCATTTCTAAACATACCCATGTCACCCATCGAAATACTGAAATATTTCAACCTGTGCTATCTAAAAATTGAAACCATTGCACAGGATAAAGATTGGCAGAAATTGATTAGTGAGAAAAAACTTGGACCAGAAGCTACAACTTACTTGGGAGATGCCCTGCATTATTTGAGTGAGGTAATGGGTTGTGTCGAGCCACTAGTTGACCCAGATGAAATCAACAAACTGAATCATACAATCGCACTATTCCCGTAGCCAGTCTAATTGCTCAATTATATAAAAAGGAGAAAATATCATGCCGCGAAAAATTGCTCATCCTACCCCACAAAATCAGCCACACCAATGCATACAGTACCTCCATTGTTGTGGTGGTAGCGCTCGATTATGCCGTATAAACTTTAGCCTGTTAGTGATCCAAACGTTGGTCAATCGCAAGCTGGTAAAAGTGACAAATACTGGTGCAGGTTTTTTTGTGGAGTTGGACGAGCCAAATGAAAACCCAGAAAGTAATTCAACAATCATCCATGCTTTTAAACAGTAGACCGAAATTAGTTCTACGCCGAACTCGAAAGAGATTTAGCCCCAAAATTCTCATTTACCGCACCATAGAAACAACTGCAATTGTCTCTTTGCTCTTAACTGGGTTTTTAGGAGTTGGAGCAATAGCTTTTTGGGGGCTGGAGATTATTGAGACTAATAATTCCAACATAATCATCTCTGGTTGGCAGTACCAGAAAAACAGAGATATTGGAGCTATGTTAGTCAGCTTTTCCGCCTTCTTAGGGAGTTCTATAGTCGGAGCAAGTCTCAGTATTCGTCAAGACAAATTTTAGAAGGAGAAACAATGATGGAAATCAAGTTAACTACATCAGAGATTCGGACTATCTTGCAAGGGTGTCAATATACATTGCGGCTTGTTGGGAGTAGTAAGTATTATCGCAGGCTTCAATCGTCCGAGTACTTTTCTACATCAAATGATGTGGTGTTAAACGATGCTTTTAATATTTTGGGAGAAATAGTAGACGCAATTGATCAGGTGGAGCAATTTAATCAACAAGGAGAATCAGGTCAAGGAGCAAGAAATTAAAGATGCAATTGGTTTAGGCAGCCCTTAACTTGTGATAGAGTCAAAACCAAAACTGGAGCCAGAACCAATACCAACAGTAACGATTTACGAGTTTGGCGCTCTGTTATCTAAAAACGAACCACCCAAAAAACAACCCCTATCTTATGCCTTGCCGGAGGCACACAATATTTTTAAATAAGTTTTAAGCGATCCCCCGGCAAGGTAAGCGATCGCCGTTTCCGCTCCTTGTGACGCTAATCCCATAGGAGGGTACTTAAACATGCTACGAACATTAGAAGACAAGTTTAATCGCAAGAGTGAGCTTTTTTTGTTGTCGGAAGATGAATACCAGCCGAAAAATAAACTGGAAGAAATTGCAGTTAAGGCAGTCAAGTTAGCAGGGTTACACACCCGGCTTGGGGACTATGAATTTGTCTCGACAGCAGTTAGATTGCTTGAGCCATTCATTGCTGCATGGTATCACCGGGCCGAACTGTCCCCACCATCGACCGCGACAATTTGCAAATGGTTTTATAGTGAGCCACCAATAAGGCGATCGCCTTATTGGTGAATGAACAGCAAAAAATTTTTGAACAAGTTTCGCAGAATCTTCAAATTTAGCTAAAACAGAAAACTCTACGAAATCTGAAAAAGCCCTTGAAGATTGCGAGTGGCTTTTTTATTGTAGAAAAGCAAGGTCAATCACAGTTAATTCACTATCAATTAATAGAGAATATGACATCAAAATCATACGGAATTGACACGGATATTGACTATGTTTTTTACACTCTTGACTACCTATTGACTATTTATTGATGAACCAAGCATGGAGAGAACAACTTTTTAGCCGAAAGACCACTAATTCCGGGTTGAATCCTTTGGTTTTACCGATGACTAATGCCAAAATGTTGCGAGTTTTGGATATTTGCTATCGGATATGGGAGCGTTGGACAGAAGTGGCTGAAACAATCCCTCAGTATAAATTGTCACGAATACAAATGCAGAAGATGGCACAGGAAAAAAGATTAAAAGCGCCATTAATTCGTCCATATCAAGTATGGGTACTAGGCAGGATTGGCGAAGTGTTTGGAGATTTAGAGCAAGGCACAAACAAGGTTGAAATAGCAAAGTCGATTGTGGAAGCCAATAAGTCGGAGTACACCATTAAAGAATTTGAAGCTGAACAAATCAGATTTACACCATCTGTGACAGGAGAATTACAAAATGTCTGAAACAATAGATAAATTTAGCCGTCAAGATTTGTTTGAATTACTGGGTGAAAAATACGCTCCTGTAAAAATCATTGCTGGTTTACAGGAGTTGGCTAAGTCCGACCCAGATATTAACCAACGACCTGCGACAATTCAGGATCTGAAAAATTTGACACGCTCTTTGTTGAGCGAGAAATTCCAATCTCCAGCTTAAAATGGCGCAAGTTCTTCAAGGAGAATCTTTTCGGATTCTCAGTCATTTTTTTTCTAGTTTGCATTGGGCTGTCTGTTTACGTTCGTGTTATTAATGCACCACCACCTCAGGCAACACAAACTATCGACGGGCAACAACCGTAAAATATTCCGGCTGAGTGGCAATGAAATACCAGAAGCAAGCGATGTTGGGATTATTGGGCATAGGGTTCAATCGCAAGTCCTTGGTTATCGCAACTGCCAGCCCAATTCAAAACTTACTCTCATGGCATTACGATTCGAGAGTCTGAAGAACTAGAACGCATTAAAGCCGAGCAAAGGGCAGCGACCGCCGACAAAATTAACTCTCTTGGAGTTACGCCTCATTCAGTAAGTTACGAATCAGGAACTATCTAGACTCAAAAAAACGTAACCCTAGACCTGACACTACAGGTTATTTAGAAGATGAGACAGTTTTTGTCAGGACTTACACAACTGGCACAATGCGATCGCCACTTGATAGTACATAAGTATTAATTAAATCTGATTTTGAAGGCCTTGTCTTCGTAATAATGGATACATGGTATGCGGTACATAGTTTAATGCTTTATATTGATAGCTTAGACAAAATTTATTATTGCCCTTTAAAAAATAATCGTTTAGTTGATGATACATTTGGCCAAGAAAAATATAAACGGATTGAATTATTAGAGTGGAGTTCTGAAGAATTAGACTGTGGTAAGATAATCAAAATTAAAGGGTTCCCAGCTAATAAAAAAGTGAACCTGTTCCGGGTTACTGTTTCTACCAACAGAACGGATTATGTCGCCACCAACGATTTATCTCAAAGTTCCACGGATATTGTACAAGAGGTGTGTAAAATTCGTTGGAAAATAGAGTCCTGTTCACAGGGAAATTAAACAACTAACTGGCATTGAATCAAGGCATGTGTCGGAAAGCTAGACTCCAAAGAAATCATATTGCTTGTGCAATATTGGTTTGGGTTAGGTTAAAGAATTTAGCCTATAGAACTGGCCAAACTATCTATCAAATCAAGCATAACTTGCTTTTTAATTATTTAATTCAGCAACTGAAACGCCCAAGTATTCTTATGTGCTTGGTTTGATTTAACTTGTCGCGTGCCAGGGCTGCGCCCTGCCCGCTATTTGTGCCAGTTGCGTAAGTCCTGTTTGTGTATGACTCAACTGGTTTATGTATTGGACGCATTGAACAAAGGCAATGGCGGTGGAAGTATAGATTCAAAAATGCTTGTAAGAATTCATCACTACTTAAAGATTCACCCAATTGATTTATGAAATATCTCACTCCAAACAAAATCTAATTCACAACCAAAACCAGAATCATCACCACAAGGAGAACCGAAAAAGGCAGGGAGTGACTACTTAGAATTATTAGCTCGGTGGATTGTGGCATTAATCTCACTGCCAGTCATCTTTATCTCACATATCATTGCCCAATTCGTTACCCCAGGCACACCCGGATACAAGCTCGTTGGTGCAATTGGTTTCTGGATTGGTACACTGCTTTATACTGATAGCATCTGGCAAGTTTTATTCCAGGGAAAACCGATTTTTCCGTGGTTTGAAACAGAATGGATTAGCTGGCTTGGTTGGTTACAATTACCGTTCAATCTATTATTTTGGATTAGTTTTGGCATCTCTGCACTAGTGCAAGTAATGGAAGCTCGTACATTGCATGGTAAAGATCCCCAGACAGCCAAGCATGAATTTGAAGATTCCAAGCAATATACTCTGGGTACAAAACCGACTGGAAACATCGATTTGACAGTCGCACTCTGGGGTGATTATAAAGCTGCTGGCATGAAAGAACGTCATACAGGTGAAGCGATCGCACTGTTTTTCTGGGTACTAGACATCACCACCACATTCGTTGGTCGTAATCCTTTCCGTTACACTAACCCAGCCGCAATTTTGGGTTGTTTTGCTTATAACTGTGCCTCAATGATGGCTGGCGAGATTGGTTACAACATTTGGAAATTAACTAAGTAAGAGGGAAGAAGATGGAGCAACTGATACCAATGCCCGGTACAAAAGAAACGGCACTACTGCGTGGCGATTATCCCAGCATTGAGTATTTGGAAGCTGGCAACATTGCTTCTTGGTTACAGGAACGACAGGATCAGTTATTAGTTCGCGCCAGGGACGAACGTAACGGTATGAATCTGGCGAAGTTCATCACACTGGCCACCGCTCTTACTGGCGCAGTTTGTTATGCTACCTCTCCTCTTGCTCCCATCGATGCAGTCGTAGCTGGTGTTGGTTATCTATGGTCAATTGTTCAGGACTTAAACGATACTCATCAATTTGCACCGATTCCCTTTATCTGTGGCGACTTCTTCAGTTTCCTTTCGGCAATGGGTGATAGTGCTGCACGGGTAGAATACAATGCTTACTCCAATGAGCTTGCTGATTTAATGCTGCACTTAGAGCCAATGGAGAAATATGAATTCGCCATGCTCAAACAATGTTCTCATGTTGTGTGTGAATACCTGAATGCTGTTGAGCCTGGGAAAAGATTTTATGCTACCGTTGGCTGCTCGATTGGTTTATTCAACTTAAAGGCTATTTCCCTACCCCTGAACAGCTATCCGGTCATTTGGCGCAAGTAAGTGTTGACCCCAGAGTAAACTATCAGCAAGTTACGGCTATTCAACAAGCAACCAAACCTCAGAATTTAGGTATTCCAGAGGCAAGGTTTGCAAAACTACCAACTCCTGTCCCACAAACAACCCAAACTTCAGCGCAACAGATTCACTCTAATGAAGCTTACCCTTTGTTAAATAGTGAATTCTTGGGAGCAGAAGCCTCTCATAGCTTAACTAATACCGATATCTCCACCTACACCACTAAACCCCAAGTGCAGTATGACCTAATTGGGCATATTGCTAAGAAAGTGACAAATATGCTGTGGGTTGGTGTCCCTGGTTCTGGCAAGGGCATCACCATTAGCAATGCAATCGATGCTATTAAGCGACTGCATCCTGGCATACACATCTTTTATATTGACCCCAAAGGTGACGAGAAAGAAACCGGTTATTTCAAAGGTCGTGTTGATACTTTTAAACGGGCTAAAATCCTAGAAATGTCCCCGGTCGAAGCCGTCTTATGGGTCAAAGAATGCTTTACCGAATTTCAAAATATCTCTGGCTCCAAGCTGATTATTTTAGATGAAGGTACGGCTGTTTGCTCCAAATTTAAAAATACCAAGGGTGAAATTGGCTGGCTCAAAGACAAAATCATCTCTTACTGTTCTTGCGGTGATAGTTCCGGTTGGCATTTCTGGATTGTCGTGCAGAACCCTCACACTGATGACTTGGGTATTTCTGGCGGACTGCGATCACAGTTAACGTCTGTGGCGTTGGTTCATCCTGATAACGTCCCAGCTTACAATGCCATGATTGCCACTCAACTCATCCCCAGCGATCGCAAGATTACCTCAACCCAAGTAATGGAGATTGCTGCACAATCACCAGTCGGTCGAGCAGTTTATTACGGCGGCATCAATGAATGGATACCAATGCCTCTGTTAAAGAATTTCTCTGGTTATGACCGGGATACCAAAAACTTTATTGACTCTGCACCAAGTAATAAGCAAACCTCTCAAGCTGAAACTAATCCATCAAGCACATCAACAACCCAAGCTCAACAGATGTTGGCGCTTTTGGAGAAGACGAAAGCCAATTCAATTGATGAGTTTATCCAAACCGAGTTGAAATTAGACGGAGTTCCACCAGATTTAATCCGCTTAGGAATCGAAAGATTACTCCAAAATTCACATCTTAAGTACAAATTCGACAGTTGGAATAGTAATCAAAATTAAAATTTGGAGAAAAATATGCAATCAGTTCTTAACTTTTCGTCATCACTGCGGCATACCTTGCTTGCTTGTCGGTGCGCCCTGCTCTGGTAAAGATGTTTTTGCCAGCCACGCTATTCATTCCAGAAGGTAATGGTGAAAACAAGTGATTGGAAGCGATCATTGACGTGTTTTAGGTTGAGTGGTTAGGGGCGATCGGAGGCGATATCAAGATAACCAGTCAATGCAGCGGATTGACCCATCTCCCTTGTGCTAAATTCAATATCATCTACAACCACTGATTTTGGTCGTTATGCGGCTCAAGCTGCCGATAGTGGCGGTTCACCAAGCTTGTCGGTGTAAGGCAAGCAGCTAATTAGACCGGAAATCACTCTTGCTAATCTGATTCAAAACCCTCAGAATAAGGAGATTTTGCATGAACCGCTTACAAGGAAAATGTACCCTCATCACTGGTGGCACAACGGGTATAGGGCTTGAGACAGCTAAACAATTTCTTGCAGAGGGTGCGCGTGTAGCAGTCACTGGGCGCAACCCAGACACACTAGCTCAAGCACAGCTTGAAATGGGCAAAGAGGTAATCGTCATTAAGAGCGATGCGGGTCAAGTCGGCGAACAAAAGCACTTGGCAGAGGAAATCGCTAAAGTTTTCGACAAGCTTGATGCCGTCTTTCTTAATGCTGGGATTGGCATTTTTCAACCGCTTGAGGCTTGGGATGAAGCAACGTTCGATAATCAAATTGCAGTCAACCTCAAAGGGCCCTATTTTCTTATCCAAAATCTATTGCCAATTTTGGCAAATCCCGCTTCGATCGTTTTGAATACCTCAATTAATGCTCACATCGGGATGCCAAACTCTAGCGTCTATGGTGCAAGTAAGGCTGCGATGATCTCGCTGGCAAGAACTCTATCTGGTGAACTGATCGAGCGAGGAATTCGGGTCAACGCCATTAGCCCAGGTCCGATCGCCACACCGATACTCGGAAAGTCTGGTCTTCCAGCCGAGCAAGTTCAGCAAGTAGCAGAGGCGCTCCGCAACCAAATTCGGTTAAAGCGGCTTGGCGATCCGATTGAAATAGCCAAAGCAGCGGTGTTCCTAGCCT
Source organism: Nostoc sp. JL31 (assembly GCF_017114965.1). Classification (NCBI taxonomy): domain Bacteria; kingdom Bacillati; phylum Cyanobacteriota; class Cyanophyceae; order Nostocales; family Nostocaceae; genus Nostoc; species Nostoc sp. JL31. The sequence continues at coordinate 3,950 of NZ_JABXKO010000052.1, read as the reverse complement.
CCGATGAATCCTCCTTCATGCTGGGTAGTGAGATGATCATTGATGGTGGCGTGAGTACTTTAAGTTGGCAGTTGAGATAAGTAAAGATTACTTAAAGAGACAATGGTCAGCCCATTACTTTGTGGCAACCGCTCACTTGTCTAGTTAGAGACTTGGGGCGAGATATTCAAACCTGCCCCAACTGTAATGCATCCTTAGTTCGAGCAGATGAATCGGAGGATGATGATTTTGATGACCAAGTTAGCCGACCAATAGCTTGTATTGGTTGCACTAACTATCATGGAGTTGAGTATGGGGACAACGTGCTAGTCTGCGGTATACACCCGAATGAGTGGGATAACGAGAATTGCCCAGATTATCATCCATGAGATTGCTCCCGATCTAGGACTCATGTGATACTTAAGATTGTAAAAAATTGACCCGCTCTCTAATATGCTTTTCTCGAAAAGCCACGACTCAGATAAGCGTTAGGCATTGTCATTACCGCTATTAACTGCTATGTCGAAATGCAACACGTCTTCGCGATCACCTAGCTTTGTATAAAGTTTAATGGCTGGATCGTCACCAATATCCGCCTGGACGAAAATGACATAAGCCCCACATGCTGCTGCTACTTCTTTCAGCTTCTGAATTAATGCCGTTGCGATCCCCTGCCGTCGGTGTGCGGCGGCAACAGCTAGATCGTAGATATAAATCTCACTGCGCTCCTGCTCGAACTTTTTAAGCTCGTATGCAGTAAGACCGCCAACGACCTCACCTTCTTTCAATGCGGCGATCGCAATGAAGTAGTCACTATCAAGCAGTTGCCGCAGATAATCTGCACTAGGTGGATTCCCATAGGTCTCCACCTGATCGAACGCCTCACTAAAGGTCGCTAATAGACCTTCCATTAATGCAACGTCCTCTGGCACAATCTGTTGAATGCTTAAGTTCATTGGTATTTCCTAAGCTATATTCTTGCTGAACGGCTAAATCCTGCTCGTTCATACAATTAATGATAACAACTCGCCCATAACCAACAAGAAATCAACAATCATTATTAAATTATTTGGAATTTTTATGAAACGTCGCCAGTTGATAATTAACACAGGAATTGTTTGTGTTATCGGTTTATTATCTAATACATTACCATCACTAGTAAAGGCTCAAAATAAAAAACCTACCTTCTATACTGAAGGTCGATATCTTTATAATAGATTTGGTGAAAACGTAATTCTTAATGGAATAAATTTACCCATTTTGGATGACTGGAATTTTCCTCAAGGGGATAAGTTAGCAGAACTAGAAAAAACGGGAGCTAATGCGGTCAGAATTCAATGGTACAAAGATTATGGTCAACCTAATCGTCCTAGTTATTCGATTTCTGACTTGGATAATGTTCTCACTCGCTGTCGTCAAAGTCGAATTATTCCCATAGTCATGTTATCTGATTTGACCTGTAATAGCGATCCACAGTTGTTAAATACCCAGTTAATTTCTTGGTGGACGCAGAATGATGTGCTGAAGGTACTTAAAAAACATGAATCCTATCTAATTATTAATCTAGCCAGTGAATTGGGATTTTATCAGTGGACAGATAATCAACAAGCTGCTTTAAATAGTTTCAAGAATGCTTATAAAAGTGCGATTAGCAGTATTCGCCAATACTTACACCTACCAATTATGATTGACGCACCAGATTGTGGTACATCACTCGAAGTTTTTCCCTTGATTGGACAAGAATTAATTGATCATGATCCCGAGCATAATCTCTTATTTAGTGGTCATGCCTATTGGTGTGACTATGATGGGATACCAGATATTGACACCATAATTAATGCTAATCTCCCCCTCGTTTTTGGTGAAATTGCTAATAAGCAAGATGAAGATATTAATGGTGCAACTGAATATTGTTATTACGATCTAGATGGGACTACAGAAAATCACCCACCTCTCATAACTTTTGCCTATCAAACTTTATTAACAATTCTCCAACAGAAACAAATTGGTTGGATGGCTTGGTGTTGGTATAAAGATAATTGTACGAATCGTCAAATGACATCAAATGGCGATTTTGAGAACCTAACACCCTACGGAAATGATTTAGTAAACAATCCGATTTATGGTTTAAAAGTGATTGCTAAAAGATCCCAGTAAAGTCTCAATACTTCTCGGTTAAGAATTAAGCAGTATTGAGAATAAAAAAAGTGCGTGGTTGACGTTTAGTCTTTGGGGCGCAGTTATCGGAATTGCGACGTTATTTATCAAGCCCAGTGTGACTGTGGCGGCGATTGGGTTGGGTTTTACGGCTGGGGTGTCTGGGAAATTATTGGTTCAAAAAGGAGAATAAGTCGAAGTAGTTAAAGATTGGTTTTAATTGTTTAGCTGAACTCTTGGATTCATTGTAGTAAATATGTCTTGGTCGAAATCTATTTCATTGGATGTTGCTAATAAAATTTTTGACGTAATTGGAGTTTCTTTTGAGCAGAGCGAGTTAGAGGGAGGCTATGTCGCCAAGCATGAAAGTAAGACCTTGAGAAGACCAATGTTAACAGCCTGCTGTATAGCTGTTTTGAGCGATTGGGTGACGATAAAGGAGGAATGAATTTATGTCTGATTTATCAACTTTTGTATTTGAGTCTCAAGAAATTCGCGTAGTATCAATTGATGATGAACCCTGGTTTGTTGCCAAAGATGTAAGTCTTGGACTAACGATTCCTTGGAAGGGTGCGAAAACTCTCAATGCTATACCAGAACGGTGGAAACAGGTGAGTCCGGAAATTCCGGACTTACAGGGCAGAACCCAATCTGGCTGGGTAATTAAAGAGTCTGGCGTGTACAAATTAGCATTTCGCTCTAATAAACCAGAAGCGGATAGATTGACTAATTGGATTGCAGAAGAAGTACTGCCATCCCTGCGGCGCACTGGTAAAGACGAAATACCCAAGCCTGAGCAACAGCAGAATACCAAACCCACTCTTGATGAACTCGTTAACTTTGGGCAAAAGGTACTTGCTGGTACAAGGCTGAGTGCAGAACTCCAAACCATCACTATCCTTCGAGGTGTACAAGCGCTGTGTCCCGAAATAACCCCAATGGCACAGGAGTTGGTCGGAGCAATCCAGGAAATTGAAGCGACTCCCAACAGACACTTGTCTCCAACTGCAATCGGCGAATTATATGCCGAACGCCTTGGACTATCCAAGCCCATAAAACCTCAGATAGTTAACCATGTTTTGGAATCTGCTGGCTTGCAAACCAAGGAGGTTCAAATCAAAACTGACACGAATGGTAAACAAAGCCACAAAAATATCTGGCGTTTGACTGAAAAAGGTAAACTATGGGGCACTGTCACAAGAGACAAAGCTCGAACTCACGACAAGATTGTTGAACATGTTCGCTGGTTGCCAGATGTTCTTGAGGTAATTGATTTGAGTGTGGAACAGCTTAATTGAGAATCTATATTACAAGCGGTAAGCTCCCGCCATACCGTCAAGCTTATAGCTTTTCTTTTAAGAAGGAAGAATACCTAACTGAATTTTGAATCCTGCCTCCTGAATCTGATGAAGATAAATCAATAAAAAAATATCATGGACTAAAATGATCATTTATTTGTGCCAAAAGTCATGGTCGAATTCATGACTTTTTTCATTAGTCTTTTTGTCAAAGATTTATATAATAGTTGTATTTAAACAAAGTTTTATTGCGATATTAAAATCCAAAACAAAATATTTCTACCATTATATTTAGATATATTTACCGGATAGTTTAAAATACTAAGTATTAGTTAATAGAGATAAAATAGAACTATTAACTATGCCTTTCACACCCTATATTTTAGTTTGGACTTTCCTATTCAGTTTGCTAAGTCTTAATTCTCAAATACAGATAAATAAATTATCTCAGACTCTATATCCTACTTATAAAACACAACAGTTATTTTCAGAGATTACCAAATCTAATACTCCCAG
>NZ_JABXKO010000092.1:0-80741 GCF_017114965.1 Nostoc sp. JL31 | reverse complement strand
CATTTACGTCATTTTCAAAAATACAGCATTTACGAGTGCACCTGCGGAATGTGGGTTACACACCTGTACCTTGCTAATATCAGAAGCGGCAACACGGGCTTTGATAACCAGAGGTGCTTTACTAGGAGCAATTTGAGCGATCGCATCCCCAATCCGTACAACTTGCCCAGGATTTCTTAATTCTAGTTTCAGGATAGTACCTGCCTCTGAAGCCTGAATTACAGTTTTTTGCAGTTCTGTTGAGAGTTGTTTTAGCTCTTCTTGAGCGCTGCTGATTTGATTTTGAATTTCTACTTGACGCCCAATAAGTTCTTGTCTTTCTTTGTTCAATGCAGCTATGGTAGACTCACCCTTTGCCTCTTCTTGGGGAATTTTTTCTTGGGCGATCTCCACATTTGCGCTAGTGGGATTGAGTCCAGTTTTGATCCGTTCTAATCTGGCAAGTGCTGCTTTGAAAGCTTGTTCTTTTTCCTTAATCTGTAGAGTTGCGATCGCTCCAGTATTTGCTAGCTGCTGATATCGCTTCAGTTCCTCCCTCGCTAACTCCACAGAGGCTTCTACTTCTTCCACTTCTGCCTGAGTCGTAATTTGCTTGTCTTTATAATCCCGTTGATTACGACTCAGATCAGCTTGTGCAGAGATAACCGCCCGCCGCATTGAGTTGGACTCAGCTATGATTTGATTCTGTAGCGCTCTTAGTTGTGCATCGATTTGGGTTCTTTGTAAATGATTCTGGCGAATATTTCCGGCAATTTGGCTTTTTTTACTTTGTAATTGGGTGTCGTAGAGCAGTGCAATCTCATCTCCCCTTTTTACAACTTGATTTTCTTTCACCCTAATGCTTCTAACCGTTCCCTCTGCTGCTGCTTGCACTAACCGTATTTCTCCCGTGGGACGGACAGTACCATCTGCTCTCACTACTATATTGTATTGAATGAAACTTGCAAGACCGAAGGCAGCGCCAACACTTCCAATTAAAAATATCCCTCCCAGCCATGTCCAACTGCTAATCGGAGGAAGATATTCGTCGCTTTCAACTGGGCGGAGAAAGTCCGGTTGGGGGTCAATTAGCATGAACGTTAAAAAAGATTTTGGTTGTGCAAACAATCAAGGAAAAAACCAGCTAGTGCAAGAAGGTAATCGTTATGAACTTCGTACACTACCAAGTACGAAATTGCCGAGCGACATTACATCTATATATATAGATATTTATTGAACGAGCATTTTCAAGTTAGGAGCCTCCTTTCTCACTCTGAGAGGTTGTTTGAAAAGTATTATTGCTAATATCTAAGCACCAGAAATCTAACCTCTTTATCCCCCTTTTCTAGAAGAAAAGGGAGGATTTCAAAGCCTCTCGACCTTTTGGGAGAGGTTTAGAAAGGGTTTTCTAGTATACTTTGCCACTTTTCAAACATCCTCTGAAAGCTTAGTTTTCTTAGCCTCTTCCCTTGGGGGAAGATAAGCCACTGCTGTCTTAGAGGTTTCTCCATCAGCAATAGCTAAAAAGTGATCTATAGCCTAAGTCTATATAACAATTAGTGCCTTTTAGTAAAAAGACCAAATCTTTATAATTTTCTTCTAAAATTTTACCTTTTCTTTATTTACTTGCAAAAATTTTTATAAGAGAGAGAAAACTTTTCTTTTCTCTTCTAATTAATAAGTAGTTAAGCTAGTTTAAAGGCGTTGTTATCACAATCTTTTATGTTATTTTCGATACCCTCTGTATAAGCAAAATCAAAAAAAGACAATGCTTACGTGATAATACGTAAATTCAAAAATCAAGTAAAATTTTTGGAGTTCTCCAAATTTGCTTTTTCATGATTTTGTATAACAAAATACTATTTAACTGATTTTATACTCTTTGTTTAAGGTTTTGTGCTCACTAACAGTATTAATACGTTAATTCTCTTGTTTATTTTAGTATAAAGCTAGACATTTTTTTTAGTAAAATCTTTATACGCATATATATTTTTGCCATACAATTAAATCCAGAATATTTATCTCTTTAAGTAGAATAAAATTCATGGTTTTTCCAGAAAACAGTGAAAGTAGTATAAATCTTAGCCAAGTAGTATGTTTGCGAATAACTTGTAATACATATTTCTTAAGAAAACAGTTGTTTTATCAAACTAGTTTCACCCATATAATGTTCGTAACAGCACACAAGCACTCATGAATGCCTTGTTTGCATTGATGAATGTAGTGTGATGTCATATCAAACCCAACAATCAAGTGAGAACTAAAATCATGGAAAGCACATTATTTACTGCATTAAGCAGCAACGAAGAAGCTAATCTGTCTGGTGGATTTATAGCCGATGGCGGCGATGGCGGCGCTGGCGGCAGTGGCAGCAACACAACTAATGGTGGCGTTGTTATCGGCGGAAGTGGACCAACTGGTACTGCTGCTGGCATTATTAGTGGTGGAATAACAAATACACGTAATAGTGGAAACGGTGGAGATGGTGGAGATGGTGGACGTGGTGGACTTAACAACAATCGTGTTCGTGTTGGTCGTTAATAGTAAAAGGTAAACAATAAACGTCCAGACTCGATTAACAGCGGATTTTCAGAAATAAAGGGCGTATTATAAATAATTTACCCTGTTAGCGCAGGTTAAGTTAGTTTTGTACGCACCTGAATTGCTAATGACTTAATCGCGATAAAGTCATTAGCTGTTTCTTCTCGCAGTAATATTAACATACGTTTATTGTTACCCACCTATTTTTCTTAAACAAACGTAACATTTAAGTTGCCCACCAGCAACCATCGATAAATTTCAGCAGCGCTTTTCCCTAAATATACTGTTCACCTTTGAGTAGTCCACTAGGGAAATAAGCGCTGTTCCTTGAGAAATAGACCATATTTATCACAATCTAACAACTTGTGGATAACGAAACTCTTTTTACCTTACTTACTCCAAACGAATAAGTAAGCCTGTCTAAGCTCTACTTTATTCCAAATGAGCAACTAAGCTTACTTTATCCGGCGAAAACCCTAGCTTTTAACAAAAACTTTTTCCTTGTCACTGATTATCGTTAAAATTCAAAAAGAAAAATTGCTGTCTCATAAAGGTTTCAGCATCAGCTTTGGCGCTTCAAAAAAATGGATAAAGTCGAGTTAAGCTATTACGCCATTTAAGTTGTATATTTCGCGCTCAGGTTCTCAAAAGTCCTCTTTCAAAGGCTAGGTAGACTTTTGACTATTGAAGAAACGACAGCCTATGTGCAAGAATATTTGAGCTAGGTGTGCATCAGCTTATTTGTTTGGAGTAAGTAAGGTAAATATACCTAAATTTCCGATATTTTCTCTGTTGAAACCTAAAATATAACCATTCTGGTACGCGCTTGCTTTCGTTATCTTAAGTGAAAACAGCTTTATCAAAGGTTCAAAACTAAGTAAACTGAATAATTAGCAACTTAAGGTTAACTATGGAATGCACTCAAACATCCCCCATGTTTATCTCACTAACTCAAACAGAAGAAGCAAACTTATCTGGTGGTGAGGCTACAGCTAATAGCACCGCAGTTGTAAGTAACGGAGCAGATGGACAAGATGGAGCAGCTGGACAAGACGGAGCAGCTGGACAAGACGGATTATCTGTTGTGCAAGGAGGTGTACTAAATTTACAGAGTTCCAGACTAATTATAATTAATAGGAGAAAAGAACTTTTAGAAAGGCTATCGTCTCGACTAAGAAGTCTAAGAAAAAGATAATACAACTAGACTGTTGGTCGCATTTTTAGCCATGCAGGGATAAAACCCTGCTATTTTTTTGAGTTTTGTCATGATGTTATTGGATACTGGGGTGCGGAATGAAATACCAAGTTGTTACACAACATAATGAAGAAGATTGTGGAGCTGCTTGTCTTGCTTCCATTGCCAAACACTATCGGCGTAACTTTACACTAAATCGCATTCGGGAAGCCGTAGGCACTGGGCAATTAGGAACAACATTGTTGGGACTGAGGCGGGGAGCGGAGGCACTTGGTTTTAATGCGCGATCGGTCAGAGCGTCAAATGAAATATTAGACCGGATGAACCAAGCGCCACTACCAGCAATCATTCACTGGAAAGGCTACCACTGGGTTGTTTTGTATGGTCAAAAAGGCAAGAAATATATAATTGCCGATCCCGCAGCTAACATCCGTTATCTCTCTAGAAAAGAATTAATAGAGGCTTGGCCAGATATGGTGATGCTTTTACTAGAGCCAGATTCGGTTCGCTTTTATGCCCAACCTGATGATAAGATAGGGGGCTTTGGGCGCTTTGTGCGGCGTGTATTGCCTTATCAAGGCATATTATTCGAGGCTTTTCTCTGCGCTTTAGTTCTAGGTCTGATTTCATTAACTTCTCCATTTCTAATCCAAATTCTTACAGATGATGTACTAGTTCGAGGCGATACAAGGCTTCTTGGTGCTGTGATTATTGCCGTTGTAGTGATGAATTTTGTGGGAAGTAGTCTGCAACTAATTCAATACAACCTCATTGCTCATTTTGCCCAACGGCTTGAGTTAGGGTTAGTTCTGGAATTTGCCAGGACAATCCTGAGATTACCCCTGACTTACTATGAATCGCGTCGTAGTGGAGAGATTGTTAGCAGATTACAAGATATTCAACAAATTAATCAGCTAGTTTCTCAAGTAGTTGTCAGTTTGCCTAGCCAATTGTTTATTGCAGTAGTTTCCTTAAGTTTCATGCTGTTCTATAGCTGGAAACTCACCTTTGCTGCCTTTATTATTGCTATTGTAATGTCTTTATCTACGGTTGTGTTTTTACCCACACTTCAACAAAAAGTTAGAAGTCTATTGGTTTTAGAAGCAGAAAACCAGGGCGTTCTTGTTGAAAGTTTTAAAGGGGCGCTAACACTCAAAACCACTGCCGCTGCTCCTCAGTTTTGGGAAGAATTTCAGAACCGATTTGGACGATTATCAAACCAAATATTCCGCACAGTTCAGATTGGAATTATTAATAATGTTTTCTCTGGGTTCGTTTCTGGTATTGGCAGCATTAGCTTAATTGGTTTTGGCAGCATTCTAGTTATTAGTAAGGAATTAACTATTGGTCAACTGTTGGCATTTAATGGGATGAATGGTAATTTTTTGGCATTCATTGGTACTATGATCAGATTTATAGATGAATTCACTCGTGCCAAAACTGCTACGCAGCGATTAACAGAAGTTATTGACTCTACACTTGAAACTCAAGGCGATACTAACAAACCCTTTGCTAAAATTCCTAGCAAGGCTGATATTATTTGCACAAATCTCAACTTTCACTATCCTGGAAGGCTAGAATTACTACAAGATTTCTCCCTAACTATTCCTGGCGGTAAAGTTATTTCCCTAATTGGTACATCTGGCTGTGGTAAAAGTTCTCTTGCTAAACTGATTGCAGGATTATATACACCTAATTCTGGTAATATTCGCATTGGTATTTATAATCTGCAAGATTTAGCCCTTGATTGTTTGCGGCAACAAGTCGTCCTCGTTCCGCAAGAAGCTCATTTTTGGAGTCGCTCAATTATTGAAAACTTTCGGTTAGGTTCTCCTCACGTCACCTTTGAGCAAATTGTCGCTGCTTGTCAAATTGCTGAGGCAGACGATTTTATTAGTAAACTACCTGAAAAATATCAAACTGTATTAGGTGAATTTGGGTCAAATATTTCTGGTGGACAACGGCAAAGATTAGCTATAGCAAGAGCTATCCTCAACGATCCACCAATCCTGATTTTAGATGAATCAACGGCTGGACTAGATCCTGTGAGTGAAGTTAAAGTTTTGAATCAGTTATTATTGCATCGCCAAGGCAAAACTACGATTCTGATTAGCCACCGTCCTAGAGTAATTGCCCGCGCTGATTGGATTGTGCTGCTAAATCAAGGTAAATTACAAATTCAGGGGACTGTGGAAGATTTGCGTGCCCAACCAGGAAACCATTTAGACTTTTTAACCCCTTAATTAAGCTGATGGACTTTATAGCATTTTTCAGGTATTTAGGCCACAACTTAGACGGGGAATAGGGAGTGGTGTCAATACTGCGTAGGTTTTGCCTAAAAAATAGAAATGTGTAGCGACTGTTTTAAAAGTCAAGCGTAGGCGTGGTGCGACAAAGTTTGAAGTACTCCAACACGATTTTGGAGTACCTCAACACGATTTCGGAGTACCTCAACACGATTTTGGAGTACCTCAACACGATTTTGGAGTACCTCAACACGATTTCGGAGTACCTCAACACGATTTTGGAGTACCTCAACACGATTTTGGAGTACCTCAATACGATTTTGGAGTACCCCAACACGACTTTCAAGTACTTCAACATGACTTCGAGGTATCTGTTGCTTATATAGCAGTCCTAAATCATTTGTGAGAATTTGAGATCGTTTTAACCCCCCTGTAGTCCAATTACCCCCTTAATCCCCCCTTATAAAGCTACGGTGTACACACAAATCGGAGTTACTTTGTTGAGATCCGGGTTTTACCCCCCTTAATCCCCCCGATGCATTGGGGGGAAACCGGAAAATCTAGTTCCCTCCCCTTTGCAAGGGGAGGGTTAGGGTGGGGTAAAACTGACGCGAAAAAGCAGGTGAGTAAACTATATTCAGACCAATTTTAAAAATCAACCCAACCTACGAATATTTTTAACCGATATTGATATCCATCCTTGCTGCGAGTAAGTAGATTTAACCGTGGAGTAATAATTAATAATTACGTAAATGCACGGAGTGCATTTTTCGGCGAAATCATCAATTAGAAATCATATTGATTTACAATAAGATCCCCGATTTCTCTAATAAATCGGGGATCTTATTGTTCGAGAATGATTGAAGTTTGCTACAGACGAGGCAAGTCTCAAGCATTACTTTAATGAACTCAAAGATAAACCTAAACAAACTACTATTTATCCGAAAGTTTTGGCAGCTAATTTCAGACAACAATCTAGGCCTTTTTCATTGTTTGCAATAAATAAAAGCTATCAACCTTACTTTTCAAGGAAACAGTAAATATACTGTTGAAATTATATAAGCTAGTTGAGACTTCTAACTATTGCAGCCATAAGCGAAAATGCTATATGTCTTTTTTGTTTCTAAACCATGAATTAGATATCACAATTTCCTAAAACAGGGCTATTTGTCAGGAAAATGAGATATTTATACTGAGGGATTCATAAAAACTTATTTAATAAAATCTTTTGTATATATATACTTGTCGTTAAGAACTATTAAGAAATCCTGATTAAAGAATATTGCAATAGCTTGATTTAATTGCTAACGTGTGTATGACGGCAATGCTGATGAACGCTCGGATCTAGGAGAAATAAAATCTATGAGCTATACCCATTCAGCCAAGTGTCTTAGGCTTTGACGGGTTCAAAACGAGAAATTGCTGCCTCATATAGACAACTATGAGGGATTGCAGATTAACCAAGAAATGTCTCATTGCTAAAAGCTTAGTTTCAGTTTGATTTCAATTGCAATTGATTATTTGTCTTACTTTGTGCCGACAAGTAGGTAGCTCTTGCTTGTGTGTATCGGCAATAACGAAAAGTTTGGTAAGACTTAAATTTTGGAGAATAAAACTAATGGAGATTCAAGGTAAAGTTGCCCTAATTACAGGGGCTTCGCGTGGAATTGGACGAGCGATCGCCATCGAATTAGCGCAACAAGGCATCAAACGGATGATATTGGTAGCACGCGATCGCCGCAAGTTATTGGAGGTAGCCAAGGAAATCGAGGCTATGGGTACAGAAGCTGCGATCGTCGCCTTAGATTTGACTCAAACAATTGAAGTAAATATCGCTGTCGCTCAACTCTGGCGCAATTACGGACAGATTCACCTGCTGGTTAATTGTGCAGGAGTCGCATACCAAAGCTCATTTTTGCAATCTAAAATGCCCCAAGTTCAAGAAGAACTCTCTGTGAACTTGTTAGGAATGTACAACCTCACTAGTTTGATTGCTCGACGCATGGCCAGCCAAAGACAAGGGACAATTGTCAATGTATCGAGCCTGATGGGAAAAGTGGCAGCACCAACGATGGCGACATACTCAGCAACCAAGTTTGCCATCTTAGGATTTACCCAAGCCTTGCGTCAAGAATTAGCTGAACACAATATTCGTGTGATTGCATTACTGCCTTCCCTGACAGACACAGACATGGTGCGCGACTTAAAATTATTTCGCTGGGTGATCCCCATGACTCCTCAACAAGTGGCTAAAGCACTCGTCACCGGAATGCAAAATGATTCATCAGAAATTTTAGTTGGATGGCAAAGTCATTTAGCCGTGTTGTGTCAACGCATTTCCCCTTGGTTATTAGAGCTAATTTTACGAATAGCAACACCGCCAGCACCAAGCAGACAACGGCTGATTGAAAAACTTATCCCTTCGCGTAGCGTCTCGTAGAGAAGCCGAGGGCGATCGCTAACTCAACAATCAGCATTCCTGAACAAACTTGTCCGAAATCTTCAGTCCTTGGGGATTTCCAGAAATTAAATTATTCAATTTTGGGAGCGAAGATGATCGTTAGATTCTTCCTCCCCTGCTCCCCTGCTCACCAAAGCGTACCCCATTGGGGAAGCAAGCTACGCGTAGCGTCCCGCAGGGATGGGATTATTTTTTTAGTTGGAAAGTCCCTTGGCTTTACCCTTGTGCAACAAAGTAAGGCTCAGAGTGCCAAGAAATGCTAATAAGCTGAAAGTAGAAGTAGATTCAGGAACAGACTTGGAATTCTCAATTTTGATAACTTGTCCAAGTCCAGAGCGATCGCCTCGGTTTGTCACGTAAATAGCATTATCAGCACCAATAGTCAAAGCAGTAGCAGACTCTAACCCATTACCACTCAGAATAGTTGTGCGAGTCCGATCCCTTCCTATTTTAATTACCGAACCATCTAGATTACCTTTCCAGAGTGACTGATTAGCGTACTGCAAAGCATATAAATTACCCTCATTATCAAAATCTAAATCAGTAAGTTGGGTAAAGCCATCGGTATAAACTGTTGGTTGACCATCAGCACCAACTCGATAGATTTTTGCTGCACCTTCTGGAAAAGGAAAACCAGTTAATTGGCTAATATAATAAGCGCCATCTGGGCCTTTGGCGATATTTGTGGGTACTGCTTGGATTTCAAATGGCGATGATGATGCGCCAGAGGGAAAAAGAACACAAGCTCCACTGCCGCCTGTTCCTGCTTCGGTGACATAGAGACTCCCGTCAGTACCAAAAGTTAGACCCCGTGGATTATTAAGACCATCGGCAATTACCGAAAATGATGCTGCTTCTGCTGCTTTCATTCCCGAAAAAGCAGCAATAGAAACACTCAAAAATGTAATTCCAAATTGTTTTAGTTTCATTAGACCTGTCCTAAAATTAAATTTGTGTAAAGCATAGAAGAGAAAATTTTATCTTGATAAATATTAATATTTACCGTGTATATTTTTTACGGATTTTACAGCTTATTTAAAAGAGGGAAACAGATTCAAACCCAGAAACCCAGATGAAATCTGAATTTCTTAATTTCGAGTTGTATCATACCATTTCCAAAAATCTTTGCAACATCATGAATCGGCTGTAGGGGCGTACAGATGTACGGCTATAGCAACAAAATTAAATAGGATTGCTGTATATTTTCCAACACTTTTTATATAAGTGTGATATCCAAACTGTTGAACTATACAGATATTGCAGGACTACAAGACGAGCGCAGTTTGCATCAATACATAAAGTTGCAGATCAGAAATTGCTGTGCGATCGCATAATTAGACATACCTTGTTTCGGAGCAATCAGAAATGCTTTCCTTCCCTACAACACTGACTCCTTTGCCCGAAATCATTGATGGCTTACCGAATATTTCTGGTTGGGAAACAGAGGTTCTCTCTGTGGTTAACCAAGATCAACCAGTATTTTTACCAACAACCAATATCCGCTTAGAAGACGTAAATGCTGTGTTTGCGATCGCTTTGCACATGCACCAGCCAACTATACCTGCTGGAAATGGCGGTACACTCATCAGCAATCTGCAATATATGTTTGAACATCCCCATGAAGGGGATAACCACAACGCAGATCCTTTTGCCTATTGTTACAGCCGCATGGGTGACTTGATCCCCGAACTTGTAAATCAAGGTTGCAATCCGCGTGTAATGTTGGATTACTCAGGTAATCTTCTGTGGGGACTGCGGCAAATGGGACGCGGTGATGTTCTCGATAATCTTAAACGGATCACTTGCGATCGCACCTACCAACCTTATGTAGAATGGCTGGGTACAATGTGGAGTCATGCAGTTATTCCTTCCACACCCATAGCAGATATTAAATTGCAGATCGTTGCATGGCAACATCACTTTGCGGCAATTTTCGGCTGGGAAGCGCTAGCGCGAGTCAAAGGATTTTCGCCTCCAGAAATGCACCTACCAAATCACCCTGATGCTCTCTTTGAATTTGTAAAAGCGCTGAAAGAATGTGGATATCGCTGGCTACTTGTTCAAGAACATTCTGTAGAAACTCTTACTGGCCAATCTCTCACTTATAAACATTTACCACATCGTCTAATTGCCCGTAATTCTCAAGGCGAAACAATTAGCATCACAGCTTTAATTAAAACCCAAGGTTCGGATACTAAATTAGTTGCTCAGATGCAGCCTTATTATGAAGCGAAAACATTATCAAAACAACAAATTGGCGGTGTATTTGTACCACCAATAGTTAGCCAAATTGGTGATGGTGAAAATGGCGGCGTGATGATGAATGAATTTCCTAGCGCTTTTAAACAAGCTTGGGGGGATATGGTAAATAATGGGGGAGGAAAATCAGGTGTAGTTGGGATGTGTGGTACAGAATATTTAGAATTAATCGAAGCAGCGGGATGTAACCCAGAAGATTATCCAACTTGTCAGCCAGTAGGACAACATCAAATTTGGGAGCGAGTTTCACCAGATAATATTCAACCGCAAGCTGTAGAGAATGCCATTCAAGAATTAAAGCAAACAAACTCTAATTTTCATCTGGATGGAGCCTCATGGACAAATCATATCAGTTGGGTAAAAGGATATGAAAATGTGTTATCTCCCATGTATCAATTAAGCAGCTTATTTCATCAAAAGATTGATCCATTACTGCAAACTGACTCAGCAGAACCGATTACTAGACAATCTCAATATCGTAACGTTCTTCTACATAACCTTTTGCTGCAAACCAGTTGTTTTCGTTATTGGGGACAAGGTGCTTGGACTGATTACGCGCGGGAAATTTACCAACGTGGCGAAAATTTATTGCAGATGAATTGAACTGAGGATTGGGGAAGGTGGGGCCGTAATGGGGATTGGAGAGATAAAAAGTCAGGTGAATTGAGATTTAGTTCAAGGAAGTGGGAAATCTAAGTGTAGGTTGCTGGGTGCTGAGATCCAAATTGGATTAGCTACCTGGTATTAAAGATTACAATGAGGTAGTTGTGTTTCGAGTTGTTGTTGGCCATAGCGACGATCCTGATTCTCAAAATGCGATCACTGAAGTTATTCAAGAATGTAGCCGTTCTCTTGCCGATTCCCTTCCTCAAGCTGGAATTTTATTCACTGCTATAGATTTTGACCATGCGTTAATTTTGCAACGCATCCAAGACGCTTTTCCCGGAATTGAGTTGATTGGTGGAACTACAAATGGAGAAATCTCTTCAATTCTGGAGTTTCAGCAAGATTCTCTGACCTTAATGCTCTTTGCTAGCGATGAAGTGGAAATTCACTCAGGTATTGGCCGAGGAGCATCCAAAAATCCAGCCCTTGCAGCCCAAGAAGCGATCGCCCAAGCTAAGGCAAAGAGTGCATCTGTACCACAATTGTGCCTTACCTTCCCGGATAGTCTAACCAGCAATGGGGTTTTAATTTTAGAAGCTTTAAAACAAAGCCTGGGAGAACATATTCCCATCATTGGGGGAATGACTGCCGATGACTATACCTTTGACAAAACCTACCAATTCTTCCAAGGTGAAGTGTTGAGTGATTCAGTTCCAGTGCTACTATTCTCTGGAAAACTACTATTTTCCCACGGAGTTGCTAGTGGTTGGACTCCCATCAGCCAACGTAGCCGTACAACTAAAGTGGATGGCAACGTAGTCTATGAAATTGATGGACAGCGTGCCTTAGATTTCTATCAGCATTATCTTGGTGAAGAAAGATTTGCGTCCAATTATGCCATCCATGCCCTAGCAGTTTTTGAGGATCAAGATCATTTCTATTTGCGGGCACCCAATGGCTACGATAAACAGTCTGGTAGTGTGACGTTCTTCTCAGATATTCCTGAGCAGGCAGTTGTACAAATTACTGATGCAACTCGTGACAATATTCTGTCAGCTTCTGAAACATCTTTGAAAAATGCTATTGCCGATTATCCTGGTGTGGAGCCAACAGCAGCATTACTTATTTCCTGTGCAGCCCGTCGGCGAATTCTGGGAACTTTAGCAAGAGTTGAATATCAGCTTGTCAAAACTCATTTAGCAGAGGCATTACTTTGTTGTGGTTTTTATGCTTATGGTGAAATTGCTCCTATAGTATGTGGAGGTCAAACCCAATTTCATAACAAAACCTTTGTCACACTGTTAATAGGAACAAAATGAGTAATGTATGGATAACCAAGATAATTCCATACAGATTCAAGAGTTGGAAAAGACAAACCGCATCTTGCGGAAAAAGCTGGAACGCTGTCAAAATGAACGCTACCAGTTAGAAACTGACATTGCAACAAAAGAGTTTTTACTTAAGAAAGTCATTTGTGAGTTAGAAGACTCTCAAACAAACTTGCAGCAAAGAGGCCAAAAGTTAGAAAATACGTTAGATAGTTTGCATCAAATGCAAGCTCAAATGATTCAAAGCGAAAAGATGTCTGCCCTTGGTCAAATGGTGGCTGGGATTGCTCATGAAATCAACAATCCTATTAGCTTTATTTACGGAAATATCAGCCATATTAGCCAATACACCCATGACTTATTGCGACTTGTCCAGCTTTATCACCGTTATTTCCCCAACCCACCTGCTGAAATTCAAACCGAACGTAAAACCATCGATTTAGAGTTTTTGGAAAAAGACGCGATTATGGTATTGCACTCAATGAATATCGGGACGGAGCGGATTCGAGAGATTGTGCTGTCACTGCGTAACTTCTCGCGCCTGGATGAAAGTGAGTTCAAAGCCGTAGATATTCATGAAGGCATCGACAATACTTTGATGATTTTGCAGCACCGCCTGAAAGCCACTGATAAAAGCTCAAGGGTTCAAATTATCAGAGAATACGGCAATTTATCTCATGTAGAATGCTACGCCGGGCAGCTAAACCAAGTGTTTATGAATATTCTAGTAAATGCTCTCGATGCCCTTGAAGAACTCAATGCTCAACGAACTTATCAGGAAATCCGCGATCATCCCAGTTGTATTATCATTCGTACCTCTGTCGTTGATTTGCAATGGGTAAAAATTG
Organism: Nostoc sp. JL31; assembly: GCF_017114965.1. Lineage (NCBI taxonomy): Bacteria > Bacillati > Cyanobacteriota > Cyanophyceae > Nostocales > Nostocaceae > Nostoc > Nostoc sp. JL31. Next base: position 67,278 of record NZ_JABXKO010000092.1, on the reverse strand, counting down.
CGATCGCAGACAATGGCTCTGGGATTCCTGAATCTATTCAAAAACAGATTTTCAACCCCTTCTTCACAACCAAACCTGTTGGAAAGGGGACAGGAATGGGCATGGCTATCAGCTATCAAATCATCACCGAAAAACATGGCGGCAAGTTAGATTTTTTTTCGACACCTGGAAAAGGAACGGAGTTTGTGATTCAAATTCCTATCCAGCAGGAAATTTGCCCAGTAATCTAACACAACTTTAATTCGTAATGGGCTACGCCCCGCTGCGCTAACGTAATTCGTAATTCGTAATTTAGAATCAATCAAACTAAAGGCAATAAAATTTCAAATTTTGTACCTATATCAATCTGTGAATGAAAATTCAATTTACCGCCATGTCTCACAGTGATAATTCGATAACTTACGGCTAAACTAGTATTTTTACCATTCTTTGTTTCCAGAGAGAAAGACTCCATAATTTGCTGCTGTAATTCTTTAGACATTCCAGAGCCATTGTCAGCAATGCGAATTAAAACCCAGCGAGAATCTGGTGCATCTGGGTTGCTTGCTTCTTGTGATATAACTTCTGTGGTAATCTCAATTCGGGGTTTTTGAATAATCTTTGTCTCTTCTAAATTTAACTGTTGTCGCACTGCTTCATTGAGTAAAGTATCCACAACTTCACTTAAAATATTCATCAAAACCTGGTTTAATTGCCCCATAAAGCAATACACGGGCGGTAATTGTCCGTAGTATTTGACGATTTCAATTTCTCCTTGAATCCTGCTATTTATTAACAGAATAATACTATCTATACAGGCATGTAAATCTACTGGTTTAGGATAGAGTTCATCGATATGACAGAAGTTTTGTAGACTAGTGACGAGTTTCTTTAATCTTTCTGCTCCGGTGCGGATACTCGCAAGCGATCGCGACAAATCTTGTTCTAAAAAATCAAATTCAATTTCTTCTTTTATCTGATTAATTGCCTGAGAAACTGATGGTAACTCTTGATCGTAAGCTGCTATCAGTTTGAGTAAATCTTGGCTGTAGGTTGAAACATAAGTTATGTTACCCCAAATAAAACCTACTGGGTCTAAAATTTCGTGCGCTACGCCGTCAACCAAACGCCCCAGATTTGCCATTTTATCATTTTGAATCAATTGGGCTTGGCTACGTTCATACCGCACTAGATTGTCGATTCCTCTAATTTGCCAAGAAATAATATTCAATTCTTGGACATCTAATAATCTATAAGCACCAGATTCGGTTTGTATTACAATTGGTTCTGCTAATAATTCTGGCGATCGCTTTAAGCTAAGTTGCATTGTTGTTAAAATCGATGTTGTATCAGTAACAAGCAACATCGATGTCCGCGCATAGCTGTAGAGAACGGCTAATGGTTGCTGAACAAATAACTCTTGTCCATAGGGGCGAATCAAAAATTCCAGCAGTCGCCGCCGAGAAATCATTCCAATGAATTGTCCCTGTTCTACCAAAATTACTCCTGGTAGCAGGGGATATTTTTCCAAAAAACTAGCCACTTCCATACCAGTGTGGTTGATTTCCACCGAGAAGTTATACATTGGTAGTTCTTGGAGGGTGGACTCTAAACCAAGATCGCGATCGCTACCCTCAGACAAAAATGGCGGTGAGATTTGGCAACTGAATTCTTCTGGCACTAGACACCCTGATTTTTTCAAATACAGGTAAAGAATAAGTTAATATTCTACATTCTGCCACCCTCAAAATCCGATTTGAGTTTAGGTATCTAATAAAACTAGTACAACACGGCGGAAATAAACCAATCATTCCAAATCAACGAAACCCTTATACTGTATTCATTTTTAATCTTTAATTTTTAATTCCGCCTTGCGCTACTAGTGGTCTTTCAAGCTGAAAATCTTTCTCAGGCGACTGGAAGTAATTGGCGTGCAATTGATAATCTGGGTGGAAAATATTGAGAAAGCGATCGCAAGCTAAACTAAAAATAACCTTTACGAAGAGTGCAAAGGTAGCGTTATGACCTCTGTAACCGATCCACCCAACGCTCTCACTCCTTTCCCCTTTCCGGATCATACTCAACTTCCTGAGTCCGATGGCACTTTTGTGAAAAATTGGCAAGAGCATCCCCAAAGCATTTTACTAACTGACTCTATTACACCCATCCTCAAACAATTAAATCCTGAAGGTGAATACTGTATAGGGCAAGACTTAGGCATTTACTGGCGCTTGACCGATCCCCTGGAAAAAGGTGCAGAAGCACCAGATTGGTTTTATGTACCGAATGTACCATTTTTGCTCAATGGGCAAACGCGACGTTCTTATGTGTTGTGGCGAGAGTTTATTGCCCCGTTGATTGTCTTAGAATTTGTCTCTGGGGACGGTAGTGAAGAACGGGATCAAACTCCTTTGAAGGGTAAATTTTGGATTTATGAGCAAGTGATTCGTCCTCCCTTCTACGGCATTTATGAAGCGAGTAAAGCCAACCTAGAGGTTTATCATCTGATTGAAGGACGGTATCAAATATTATCAGCAAATGAACGAGGACATTATCCTATAGTTGCTTTGGGTGTTGAATTAGGTTTATGGCTAGGAGTTTATCAGAATGTGGAATTACCCTGGCTGCGTTGGTGGGATTTACAAGGCAATTTGTTGTTGAGTGGCGATGAAAGAGCCGAACAGGAATCCCAAAGAGCAGAACAAGAACGCGAAAGAGCCGATCGCCTAGCTGCCCAATTGCGATCGCTCGGTATTGAACCAGAAACCTGATATATTAAGCCGTTGCGCCTCTAATTTGCACTAATATTTTTCCAATATGATTGTGGGGTGGGCATCTTGCCCGCCCTGATAATCTAAGTTGTATACGTAACAGCTTACCTACTACGAATTACGAATTAAAAAAGGGCTGGTGTAAAAGAGTCATCTGTGGCTTAATTTGTTTAGACACAAATTTTACTGCTACCAGGGTAATCACGATGACAAATAGACCTCCTTCCGAACAGGAGTCATCTCAAAAAACTGCCCTTGGCTTTGATGAATTTATAGCCATTCTGGTTGCCTTCACCACTATCGGAGCGATTCTTTTTTGGTCATTGTCCCGCAGAGATTCTGGTTGGAACTTAAACGGGCTGCTGTTGCCTTCTTCCACTCCGTCTCCTAGTGTTCAACCAAATCAAGTATTGCTCCCTCCTACTGCCAAAGTAGAACCTTATGCAGTCCCCCACAATGTTTTGCCATATTCTCCACCTGAAGTTGTTGTTGAACCCACGACACGTTCATCCCCAACTAACAGTGCAACTCCTTTCCGCCGAGTATTACCATCTGTTCTGGTAGTTCCGACTCAATCCCCAAAAGCACAAACACCTGTATCTCCTCCAACAGAACTTGAATCATCAATTAAATCATCAGCGCTGCCTTTAGTAACTCCGGCAAGACCAAAATCAATCATTCCGCCGCCAATTGCATTTAACGATGTGCCCAATAACTTTTGGAGTCGGCGTTTTATAGACGTTCTTTCTGCCCGTGGGATTCTCAAAGGGTTTCCTGATTATTCTTTTAGACCAAATCAGCCTGTAAATCGCGCTGAATTTGCTGCCATACTAGAAAAAGCTTTTGACCAAGACCCGTCTAAGACTGCGATCGCATTTCAAGATGTACCAACAAAATTCTGGGCGACTCCAGCAATTGATCAAGCCATCAGTGCGGGATTTCTCAAAGGCTACCCGAAAAAAACCTTCAAACCACAACAAAATATTTCACGAGTACAAGTTTTAGTTGCCCTTGTCAGTGGGTTGAATTTGAAAGCACCCACTTCCCCAAATCAGATTATCAGTATCTATAAAGATGCTAAAGATATTCCGCCTTATGCTATCGGCAAAATCGCCGCTGCTACAACCAATGGTCTAGTAGTTAACTATCCAAATCCCCAAATCCTCGATCCCAACAAAGTAGCTAGTCGGGCAGAAGTGGCGGCGATGATTCATCAAGCTTTAGTCAAACGGGGTAAACTGTCGGCAATTACATCTTCTAATATAGTGCGATCATCCCCCAAAATATCTCCAGAACTTCCACAGGCTGCAAAACCGAACCCAAAAGTTAAATTGCCCACCAGAGGTTCGTCTCAACAATAATTACTAATTCGTAATGGGCTACGCCCCGCTGCGCTAACGTAATTCGTAATGAAGCTCCTGCGGACTCTCGCGTACTCGCTAACGCTGCGCTAAAGTAATTCGTAATTCGATGAAGATTGATAAGGAGCGAATTTTATACTAAGTGTTACTAAACTTCGTAAAGAATTTTGAGAGAAGTAGGAACGCCGGAAGTCGGCGTTCATACTTCAGTGATTTGGAATTAGAGCGTACTTCTACACAGAGCAAGCTACGCGTAGCGTCTCATAAAGAAGCGATAATTAGATATTAAGCTTCTGGAATTTGTTTACCGACAACTTGTGATTTAAGAGTGGTGATTTCACTAGTTAACTCTTTCCTGGTTGAGGCTTTGAGTAAATAGCGGTAAACAAACCAGGCAGAGTAACCAATACCGATCAACTCAAAAGTAGGTGCTACTAAGGGAATATCATTCAAAGCATCCAATATTGCCAAGAGTACTTTAACAGCAACAATTGATCCTACAATTAAACCAACTGTTACCAGGGGTTGCTTATATTGATTAAAGAAGCTTCCCAGATATTCTGGTAATGTTGCTAAAAAGGTAGAAATTTGCTCCCCGTATTTTACCCATTCGTCTTGAGGCTGTGCCGGAGGCTGGAGTTTGGTGATGGTTCCCGTTTGGTTGTTGATCTCTGCCACTGTAGTCTCTTTAGATGCGGTTTCGGTAAATTCTTGTTCTGGCATTTTCACTCCTATTAATTTGACAGTTGAGTTTTCTAATCTGGATAATTACAACCAAAAGGTTGCTGATTAGTTAATGTACTTGTGTATCAGTACAATTTGGTGAAAGGCACAAAAAGATTTTAGTGTCCTATAACCATAGTTGCCCCGTACTATCTACTGCATCAACTACAAGGTAGACAGTCAGGAGGAGGATAGAACTCAGAATGCAACAGGATGTATTATAATCAACTTCCTGAGTTCTATTTTTGGAATTAACTGGATTCCCCAGGTTGTGATTATCCCATTCCGTGTCATTTGCTCATAATCGTACTAAATCTAAGTACAAATCATGCAATAAATCCACTCCACTTCTCATTTATATAAGCCTAGAAGCCGATTTTATCCGATATTAAAGCTATCTTAAGCCGCGTTCGTCAATTAACGCATTCGTATTGATATTAATACGTAATAAAAATTTTTGTGTGTTCATACAGACTAGACTTTTAACCTACTTTATGATATATGTGCCTGGGATGAGGTGGGCAAGGGGAAAAGCAGATGAATCAATTCAAAATTAAAAATTAAATTCAGCCACCCACAAAGGGTGGAGTTTCTACCTACCTTGGGAAACAAGGATTCTTTCTCTACGAGACGCACTCGCGTTCGCGCCACAAGAGGTGAGGTTTTAAACCTTCACTTTTTTTCATAAACAAAACTTAGCACTGGCTCAACCCTAGCGATCCGCTAACAGCAATCTTTTGCCCAAACCCTAATCCCCAAGAAGTATCAAGCCTTTTGTTTTTTTCCTGATTGTATTAATTTTATAAAGAAGCAGTAAGGTAGAGTAGTGGCGTAGGCGATCGCAAGAACTCATTGCTTGCTATCAACTGCATATTGTGGAAAGTAGCGTGCTAAGGGTAAGACGCTCTCAGGCGGGTCTTTAGTGCATGAAACTATATCATTGCTCGTAAAAAAAGTGAACTCTATTAAATTTAGTAATTATACTTAGCAAACTAGTTGTAAAATTTACTTATATAATCTAAGGTAATGCTAATTATCTAGCAAGCAATGATTTGCTCTTGCGATAAAAGAAGATAATGTAGATGTTAATGACTAATTAAGGTATTTTGACAATCTAAACTAATTTGATTATTTTTGCGGGAAGGCAAGGAGGTTTGAGAAATGCCAACTCAAAAGCCAACCCCTATCTACAGCAGTTCAGAAAGCAAAAAAGTGTCAGCCGAAGAGCCATCGACAGACGAACTCCCAACTATAGAATTTCCTTCAAGAGGAAAACTCAAAGCTAGTTCTTGGCGTATCCATCAAAAAATTGGCTATGGATACTTTGTAGCTATCGGAATTGGCTTTTTTGGCTCACTGACTGGGTTAGTGATTGCTAATTACTACCGGGGAAGGGAAGTTAGACAATTCAATCAAGCTTATGAACAAGGACAACTACTGAGTAATTATAAAGATGCAGTAGTAGGGGCGCAATTACATAGTTCTAACCTAGTTGCTGTATTAGAAAATTCACAACAACTGCAAAGCAAAAAAGCTGATTTTCTGAAGAATGTTGAAAAAGCCAAGCAACTAGAGTCAAAAATTGGCGGATTTCTCGATAGTAAACCTAAAAGACTAGCAGCAACAAGTTCGACTTTACAGACTTTATTGCTGGATTATAAGACTAATTTAAAAGCCTACGTTGACCAAATCGAGGTCGTCTTACAGAAAATTGACTCCCCAAAAGTGCAGCCTCAGAAGATTTCTTCGGCCCGCTCGCAGTTATTAATAATAATGCGTGGTGAAACAGCCATGCAGCTAGAACAGCTTTCTCAAAGCTTGACTAACATCTTGCAAACTGCTGAAGATCAAGAGCAAGAAAGGCAAAAAGCCGTTGAGCAGGCGAAAATAGTTGAGCGCTTCATCGTGATCGTGAGTATGCTGGTTTCGGTAGCGATCGCAGCCATTGTAGCTTGGCGTACCAGTCGAGCGATCGCTGAACCAGTGATCACTGTAACCCAAGTAGCTGAACAAGTTGCAAGGAAACATAATTTCGACTTGCGAGCGCCCGTCACCACTGAAGATGAAATTGGCCTACTCGCCAAATCTCTAAATCATCTGATTGAGCGAGTATCTCAGCGAACAAAAGAACTACAACAAGCTAAAGAATTAGCCGAAGCTGCTAGCAAAGCAAAAAGCGTATTTTTGGCCAATGTCAGCCACGAATTACGCACACCATTAAATGCTGTCATCGGCTTAAGCCAACTACTAGAAGACGACGCTACCGATCTTGGTTTATCGGCAGATTTTATTACAGATTTAGAAACAATTAACGCTGCTGGTAAGCATCTACTGCACTTGATTAATGAAATCCTCGACTTGTCAAAAATTGAAGCGGGGAAAATGACCCTGTATCCTGAGACATTCGAGATTTCAACGCTGATTCATAACGTTGTTCTCACAGTCAAGCCAGCTATCGAAAAAAATGCCAATGTTTTAGAAGTGGATTTTGATGAGCAACTTGGCACCATGTACGCCGATCAAACTAGGATGCGGCAGGTATTGTTAAACTTACTCAGCAACGCCAGTAAATTTACTACAAACGGCAAGGTGACGCTGACAGTCAACAGAGAAAAGGATGAATTCCGATCGGATGCTCCTTTAGGTATGATTACTTTTACCGTTACCGACACAGGTATCGGTATGTCTAACCGTCAACAGCAGCAGTTATTTCAACCTTTTACACAAGGTGATACTTCAACTACGAAAAAGTATGGCGGTACGGGACTGGGGTTAGCAATCAGCCGCCACTTTTGCCAGATGATGGGTGGTGAAATTATTGTCAAAAGTCAGCCAGGAATTGGTTCTACTTTCACTATTCGTCTGCCAATGACTGCGCTGGATTAAATGGGGCATTGGGCATTGGGCATTGGGCATTGGGCAAAACAGTTCCGAGTGCTGTTAGCAGTAGCGGGGCGTTTAGCCCGTGAGGAGTGCTGAGTCAAGAGTTAGGAGTTACGAATTCTCCTCCTGCCTCCCCTGCCTCCCCTGCCTCCCCTGCCTCCCAAACTAAGTAATAATATTTACCCTTCCAGTATCCAAGTCGTAACGACCCCCCACGATTTTTAATTTGCCAGACTGCACCTGCTCACTTAAAAGCTGCGATCGCTTCAAGCGTTCAATTTGATATTGCACATTTGCCACCACAGCATTTTCAACCGCATCACCGGGCTGATCTTTGACCTTTTTCAGGGCTGGCTTAATTGCCTTCACAAAAGTACTAATATCACCGGGTAACGATTCATTTTGGACAGCTGCGGTTACAGCCCCACAACGTTCATGCCCCATCACCATCAGCAGTGGAGAACCTAATAAAACAACGGCATACTCAATACTGCCGATCGCTTCATGTGTGGCAATATTTCCGGCAATCCGCACATCAAAGATGTCCCCAATCCCTTGATCGAAAACAATTTCTGCGGGGACTCGTGAATCCGCACAACTAAGAATAGTTGCAAATGGATGTTGAGCTTGAGCAACTTCGTGCAACCGCAGCTCAGATTGATCGGGGTATTGAGGATGATGATCGACAAATCGCTGATTTCCCTCGATCAGCTTTTGTAAGGCTGCATCGGGAGTGAGGGATTCAGCAGAAGTTGAGGGGATTTCGGCAGCTTTCGCCTGTTCAACCCGCCAGAGTAAATCGCTGGCAGATAGCATCATCCCAAATGCCCCGGTCATTCCCAACTTTAAAAAGTCACGACGTTCCATGAAATGTTTCATTGAATTTATAACTCTCTTACAGAGACGCGATACATCTGACAGAGCGAATTTCCATCACATCGGAAACGTAACAAGTACCTCCGAATTTATTCAGGAGTGGTCTGATATTTTCGACAACACGCTTGAGTTGTTCTGGCATACAAAATGCGAGGATGTAAACATTATCAAGCATGGTCATGTCTAAATCTTCTGTTGTTCCTCGTAATCCTTTACCAACAACATTTCTAATGACGGCATGACTATGTACACCGGACTTGTCTAAACTATCTAAAATTTTGGCAAGTTCAAAAGAGTTGGCGATAATTTCTATCTTTTTAACTACGTGCATATTATTACCTCCAGAATAGGTTAATTCCGTAGAGATATAGCGGAATTCCCACAATAATATTGAACGGAAATGTGACTGCTAGAGCGGTAGAAACATATAGGCTGGGATTTGCTTCGGGAACAGTCATCCGCATTGCTGCTGGCACAGCAATGTAAGAAGCGCTGGCACACAATACAGCGAATAACAGCGAATTTCCCTGAGGCATACCGATGAATTTGGCAATCACTAACCCAATGCCTGCATTGAGTATTGGAATTAGTATGGCAAATAAAATCAGGAAAACTCCGGTTTTTTGCAAGTCTTTAATTCTTCTGGCAGCCACCAGTCCCATATCCAATAAAAAGAAGGTGAGAATGCCATAAAACAACCCCTGAGTAAAGGGTTCTAATACGTGCCAACCACGTTCTCCTGTCAAGACGCCGATTAAGAGGCTACCGACTAGTAGAAAAACTGAACTATTAAGAAATGCTTCTTGCAAAACTTCCGACCAAGCAAACTCTCGCTTTTCATCTGCGGTGAATATACTTACCAAAATCAGACCAACAATGATCGCCGGAGATTCCATCAGGGCCAGAGCTGCTACCATGTAACCATCATACTGAATACCAAGCTCACTCAGAAAAGCGCCGGCGGTGATGAAAGTGACGGCACTGATAGAACCGTAGGTTGCTGCGATCGCCGCAGCATCGTAAGTATCCAGTTTCCACTTTAAGATAAAAAAGGTGTAAATTGGAACAAAACAAGCCATCAGCATTGCTGCCATGAGTGTTAGAATTACCTCCTGATTCAGTCCGCTTTTGATTAGTTCTACCCCTCCTTTAAAACCAATGGCAAATAGCAAATACAACGAAAGGAGTTTGGGTACTGGTGGGGGAATTTCTAGATCAGACTTGACAAAAACAGCAGTCATGCCTAAAAAGAAAAACAGAATCGGCGGATTCAAAATATTGGATACAATTAAGCTAAAATCCATATCCACCCCTCTTTATACTTGTGAAACCTGCAATTAAAGAAATTTTTCATCTTTAAAAATTTAACGGTTCAATGATGATGTATCTTGTATTGCTACCTAATGTCAATTGGGTACTCAAAGAGTGAATAGTCTTATTGGTGACTATACTTTCAGTTAGGTATTACAGCGTTTTTCAAGCAAATAAACCACGGTCTAGGAAACATTGTCATGTCCCCACGAAAACGTATTGGGGCAATTTATTAATTTAATTGCCCCTACTGTTGACAACAGAACAAGTTAGAGCTTGTTCATTATGTTTTGATGTTTGATTCCCCGTGGCTGATTTTACGACACAACGCGCAGGAATAACTAGTGGCTAACTTTTCTACGTAGAAAAATTAACGTATTATCAGGGCAATTCATGAATTGCCACAATACAAACTTTGTCTAAATCCCAGTATTTTTTGATTTACAACAGTTTTGTAAATCTTGCTTGCTCAAAATGACGGTCAGATGTAAAGGCTTGAGTAATCCCCTCCTGTGTCATCACCGCAAAGCTAATACAGTCAGTTAGTCCCCAATCTTTATCAGGACGCTGGCTGTATAAAATCCAACCTTCATCCAGCAATTTTTGGTCGAGAGGGATGATTTGCACACTTTTTAAAACTCTCAAACTGTTGATGAAAGCAATTGTCTGAATACGGCTGACTGGTGTACACAGAGCATCTGCAACCTTCAATAGTACAAACTCTGTTGTCACCAAAGGCGTTTCTAAGCGTAGAAGTCTATCCATTACCTCATTTGCCTGGTGATGAAGATTATCCCTAACATTAAGAAGGGCAATTCAGGCAGCTGTGAAGACAAAAACTTTTGCCAACGTTATGATTCTCGCTTTGGCATTCCATAGAGATAATGGTCATGCTGCTGTGCCAAATCGCTAATATCTGTATCAACTACACAGTTTTTAATCAACTGCCTCAGCTTATCCCAATCTGAGTCTTCTGGCATTGCTGGCTCAGGTGTGCAGTTTTCTTCGACAAACACAATTATCACTGACTGCCCCTCATGCCCTTCAATTGGTTCGTTAGGATGAACCACACCGTTTTGGAATGTGCCTTTGACTGACAGCATAGCTTTTTCTTGCTTCTACATAAATCATGATAGAGTACCATTCTGGTTAAGAATATTGCCACACAATCTTTATTGACCAAGTTTCGTTAGGATATTGTAACCTGGGCAATAGCGACTCTCTATTGATGTGACACCAGGCGTAGGCGTAGCCCGTCGGAGACATCGCTTTTTCACATCCATGACAACAACCATCGACTTTCTCAGTCACCTTAACCCTAGTCAACGTCAAGCTGTCGAACACTACTGCGGCCCGTTGCTAGTTGTTGCTGGCGCAGGTTCCGGTAAAACACGAGCGCTGACTTATCGTATTGCAAATCTGATTCTGAAACACCGTGTTGATCCAGAAAATATCCTGGCGGTTACTTTTACCAATAAAGCCGCGCGGGAGATGAAAGAACGGATTCAACGGCTGTTTGCGGAACAACTGGCAATGAAACAACACGGACAGCGGTTGGATTTGTTGACAGAATATCAACAAACGCTACTGCGATCGCAAGTTTACAAAAACACGATCAAAGATTTATGGTGTGGCACTTTCCACAGTCTATTTTCTCGTATTCTGCGCTTTGATATTGAAAAATACGTAGACGAAAAAGGACGCAAGTGGAATCGTAATTTCTCTATTTTTGATGAATCAGATGTTATCAGTCTGATCAAAGAAATCGTTAATAAAGAGCTAAATTTAGACGATAAGAAGTTTGATGCCCGCTCTGTTCGCTACGCTATTAGTAATGCTAAAAACCAAGGTTTATCACCCCAAGAATTTGAGCAAGATCAACCCAATTATCGCGGACGCGTGATTGCCCAAGTTTACAATTTATATCAAGATAAGTTAGCACAAAACAACGCTCTAGACTTTGACGATCTTATTCTTGTACCTACTAGATTATTTCAACAAAACGAGCAGGTATTGGGTTACTGGCATCGCAAGTTTCGTCATATCCTCGTAGATGAATATCAGGATACTAACCGCACTCAGTATCAACTGATTAATTTATTAGTTACTAATGGCGAAACCAAAAAGAGCGAATGGCAATGGGAAAATCGCTCAGTTTTTGTTGTTGGTGATGCAGACCAATCAATTTACAGCTTTCGGATGGCAGATTTCACCATCTTGCTAGGATTTCAGGAAGACTTTGGCGATGGTTTGGTAGATGATGATACTCGAACAATGGTTAAGTTGGAAGAAAACTATCGTTCTTGTGAAAACATTCTGCAAGCGGCTAATGAACTGATTGAAAATAACACCCAACGGATTGATAAAGTCCTGAAAGCGACGCGGGGGACGGGTGAACAGATTACTTGTCACAAAGCCGATGAAGAACTTGCAGAAGCGGCATTTGTAATTAATCAAATTAGCACTTTAGAACAGCAAAATCCAGAGTTAAACTGGGGTAGTTTTGCCATACTTTATCGGACGAATGCCCAATCTCGGCCATTTGAAGAATTGTTGGTGAAATATCAAATTCCTTACACAGTTGTCGGAGGAATGAGGTTTTACGATCGCAAAGAAATTAAAGATGTCGTTGCTTATTTAAGAGCGATAAATAACCCAGCTGATACAGTCAGTTTATTACGAGTTATTAATACTCCCAGGCGGGGAATTGGCAAAACCACTATTGACGCTTTGATGAACGCATCTCAGCAATTAGGGACAACTTTGTGGGAAATCCTCAGCGACGAAACATCAGTTAATACATTAGCTGGACGGGCGACAAAAGCTGTAAATAACTTTGCCGCAACGATCAGCCGTTGGCAAGCACAAGTCAGCACGCTTCCTGTGACTGAGGTTTTGCAAGGAATATTAGAAGATTCTGGTTACGTTCAAGACTTGATGAATCAAGGCACAGATGAAGCCACAGATCGGGTACAAAACGTTCAGGAACTTTATAACGCTGCACTGCAATTTCAAGAAGAAAACGAAGAGGTTTCCCTAAGAGATTTTCTAAGTAGCGCCGCCCTCAGTTCCGATTTGGATAACTTAAAAGAAGGACAAACAGCCGTTTCTTTAATGACTTTGCACGCTTCCAAAGGTTTGGAATTTCCCGTAGTATTTTTAGTGGGATTAGAACAGGGGCTATTTCCCGGCTACCGTTCCCTAAGTGATCCCGCATCTTTGGAAGAAGAACGTCGCCTGTGTTATGTGGGGATTACTCGCGCTCAAGAGCGGTTATTTTTATCACACGCGCGGGAACGCCGTTTGTATGGTTCTCGTGAACCTGCGATGCGATCGCAATTTCTCGACGAATTACCAGAAGAATTATTATCTACCAAACGTGCGAGTCGTCAAAGTTATACCAAAAGTGCCTCTACTCCTAATGGAAAACAAGACTCAACACAGAATTGGCAAGTAGGCGATCGAGTATTACACAAAACTTTTGGTCTTGGCGAAATCACGCATGTTTTTGGAACGGGTAGTAAGATGTCTGTAGCAATTAAATTTGCTAGTTTGGGACAAAAAATTGTTGACCCAAGAGTAGCACAGTTGCAACGAGTAGAGTAAGAGGTATATAAACGACCAAATAGGCTATATTTTGATGGTGCGTTGCTACAGAACAAGCTGTGTCAACTACAAAAGAAGCATTTATAACTCTAGAACATGCTGTAGTGAATAAAACTTGTTCATTTGTAACTCCACAACGTGCTGGACTAACTAAAACTTGTTCATTAATAAGTTAGGAAGAAGTTTTATTAACTAAAACTACTATTTAACTTATCATTTTGGACTTTGTATAATTAATGATTAAATTGATTAAATCCAACTTTAGTTTTACTTATCTAAAAACGAATTAGTTGTAACTACAACACCAACATTTAGAAGTTGAGCTTAAGTTGTATTAACTCCAGCTTCTTCTGAATTTATCAAAGGATGAGTTTTTGTAACTTGTTTTTTTTCATATTTTAATTTCTTCAAAGTGTTCAACAGTGGGAAATGGCTCATAAAAATGATGTAGAAGTTTTTTCCACTCTTGATACTCAGCAGAACTTCTAAATCCTACAGTATGAGATTCTAAAGTTTCCCATTTGACAAGTAATAAGTATTTACCTTCGACTTCTATACATCTATGCAATTCATGGGATAAATATCCGTCCATTGAGGAAATAATTTTAGAAGCTTTTTTGAAATCAGTTTCAAAATCGGATTCCAAACCAGGTTTAATATGAAGCATCACAGCTTCAAGAATCATAAAGTTTTACAGTGAGTATTAAGCTAATGTTATTTAGTATAATGTGATGTCTACAACGGGCTACGCCATTAAGACTAATTTTTTAGTAAATAGATAATCGCAGCACAAAACTCTTCGTAATATCCTTTAGAATCAGTTTCACTAAAGCCTAGAATTAAGTCTTGTCTGTCTTCCTCTGTGATTGTATTGATGATTTCCAATATTGGCTCAAGAGCTTTTGCACGTAAATCTTTCAGTTTATCAATATTGAGTCCGAGTTTATCAATTGTTGTTTCAGCAGCTAACTGCTTTTTTGAATTATTTGTCGCCAAAATCTGCCCGTCATCGGTGTACTTAAAGAAGTCCTCACAATTTGCATTTATGGGTGAAACCATCAAATTCTCATCGTACCAATGATCTTTCTTGCTTCCACAGTGCAGAGGTTCTTTACGCTCTCTTTATCTTTGACATGAAGCCAGCATATTTGTGTATTCCAGCGCTAGCTCAGTATTAGGATATCTAGGTTTTAGATGTTCAATATGACTAATTTCTTTGGTAATACGTCTTCCACAATAGCAACAGATAAAACCTTGTTCTTGCAATAAGGAATCATGTACATCGGTTTTTTGTGGTTTGCTGAAGTTGTCCCAACTTGGTTGCCAATCTTCATTTGCTAGGTTTTTCCAAACGGTAAAACTTTCTGGCTCCTCACTTTTTTTGATATATTTCACCGCTTCAAAATCTCTTTGCGTCGAATAGATACACTTGCTTTTACTAATTCTGGTTCATCTTGCCCAATAATATCAGCAATTTCCTGAGATAATTGCCTAGCACCATCAAGATTTCCTTCATCAATGAGCCTAAATAACTCATGTAAACGATCCTTAATTTCTTGTGGACGTGCGGGAACACCCATGAGGTCTTCTAGTATTCTATTGCTGTCTCTCCCAAAGGAACTTTCTGGTCTTTTAGCAACAACACCTTCGTCTGTTTTTTCTAGAATATAAATTCCTTCAGGCTTGACTTGGCTAATTACCTGGGGTGAATGGGTGGTAACAATAAACTGACAATTGGGGAATGTTCTTGTCAAAGCAGGAATAATTTCTCGTTGCCATTTAGGGTGTAAGTGGAGTTCAATTTCATCAATTAAAACAACACCACTACCTTGGAGTGGATCTGGCAAACTAGGGTTTGCGATCGCTAATCGTCTTGCTAAATCTCCCACCATAGCCAGCAGGCATTTTTCTCCATCAGATAGCTGATTCACTATAAGTTCCTCACCTTTTTTTCTGACAGTCATTCGGAGTGGAGAACGTTCAACCTGTAAGTTTAAAAATTCTGGTATTAAGGAAGAGATAGACTGTCTTACTGCTTCTAATTGTTTGTCTCTATAATCAGGGTTATCTCTTCTCCTCTCATTTTCTAAATCTTCTCGATTTCTAAACCATTCAAAAAATATTTTGAAGTCAATTCTTCCTCCCGTAAGCGCCTGATTATAGGCATCCACTTGTTTAAATGAACTTCCCTCTGAAATCTCTAAAGGCATATCAATAACAGCGCGATTAACAGGGTAGTAAACTACTAAATGAATATTGGATTGAGAATTAGTTTCTAATTGTTTACGTAGATATTCAATTGTAGTTTGCAGCCCTAATCTTGAGTATTGAAAACTAGAAATATTAGTAGATTTAGCAATATCAGTAGCGACAGAATCAGAAATTTTATCTACTATAGTTGGTAATATGGGATTTAAGATTTCTTGCAATTCTTGATATTCAATATCTGAAAATTCTTTACTACCTGAGTTTTTTAAAAATTTTGCAATATCTGCGACTAAATTTACAGCAAAATCTTCCATTGCTGGTTGTAGCAGCGCAGATGATTTGCTATCACCTATCTGAAACAGATTGATAGACAAAGGCACTTCCTGCAAATTATCTAGCACGGTAATAACTTCGGCGCGTATTTCGTTACGACCACTACTTGTATCTTGTTTGCTGAAGGAACGAATAGAGTCAGGAGAGTCCTGAATTTTTCCCGTAACCTGTGACATAATAATAGCCAGACAATCAAGAATATTTGATTTGCCCACGCCATTAATACCAATAAGTACCGTTGGCTGGGTTTCATCAAACTCAAGCGTCAAATCGTTAATTCCACGGAATGATTGTATTTTCAAGCGCTTGACTTTCATAGTTTTAACAACGCTGAACGTAATTTAATACAGCTAAAAATTGGTAAAAAACAGCTAATCAAAAGCACACTTGACATAATCAATTGCAAAAGGTGTGATTTTTTCGACAAGATTATTAATTACCCCTCGTTCATCTTCAGTCCAAATTCTGGGATTACCAAAAATGCATGGTTGTAAAATTCCCCAAAGTTGACCATCCTGGCGGATATGGGCATGAATTAGGGCGCGATGTCCAAAATACTTCTGTTCAAACTCCCGATTTAAGACTTGAGAATCAGCAGTTTCTACATCTTCGACAAAGATTGAAGGTTCAGCACGTAGCGCAGCCGCAAACATCGGATCTTCATCTACTAAAGTTGGGGGTTGTGCTGCCCAGTCTTCATTATAAACAGTAGGTACATCTGGAGTACGAATCCAACAAAAGGCAACTCTACCAAGGTTATTTTGTGGATTATGCAGGTATAGAAAACATCTGTCGGACTGTAGAAAATCGCCTACAGCTGGCAACAGTGCAGAAAATATAGCATCTGGTGTTTGAGATGATTCTACAATATTTTTGAGTGCAGAAGGAAGTTCTTGCTGAGTCATACAACTAAACTGATTTTAATTGAATAATCCCTTTATCAAAAACGCGATTATTAGTAGCGATCGCACTTATTTCTATTCTATCTTTATACACCTCATAAGAGGCAAAACTTAAGTCACTGGTAGAATACCCTGTCCACTCAGAACGCCCTACAGGACGATTACCAGCACCTGCGCCACAAATTAAATAAGTTGTACCATCAATAGCACGAGTCCGTTCATAGTTATGTTCGTGACCATTGATGTAAAGTTGAACGCCGTATTTTTTAAATAGGGGAGTAAAAGTTTTAATAAAATCTGGATTATTCCCATATTGACCCGATGAATAAATTGGATGATGACCAAACACCACTTTCCAAGGAGCATTACTAAGACTTAATTCTTTTTCTAACCAAGGTAGCTGGTTTTTCCAATCAGCATTACTGTTAGTATCCAAAGCGAAAAATTGCACAGTTCCCCGGCGAAATGTATAGTAACGTCCCTTCATATTAAAGCCAGCATACTTGACTTGGGGATCGCCATTGGCGGTACGAATATCGTGATTACCTAAACAAGCGTGAAATTTCACACCTTGCTTGAGCAAACCTTGATAAGGACGCTCAAAAACTGCATTAATTTTCTCAATTTCGCCGTTATTGTAAATGTTGTCTCCAGCTAAAACGACTAAATCATAAGGATTTTTCTGATGATATGCATTCATCGCTCCAGCCACAGCATACTGTCCTTTCGCGCCAGTCCCTGTATCAGCTACAGACACAAAACGTAATAACAAGTCTTTTTTGGCTGGGTTGGCGGCGATAGCTGTTGTTGAATCGCTAATATCAGCACTTTGATGATTTTGATGAGCAAACATCCAGCTTAAAAATCCTGTACCAATGGCGCTGGCACTACTTAAAAATAAAAATTGACGGCGTTTCAGTTTCATAAGTCACCAAATTTAATAAATAGTCAGTTTAGCGGAAACAATGAGCAATGAAGTGATACATTAATGCAAAAGAAGGCAGCACCAGTAATAATGTACGTTGTTTGTCTTTGATTCGCTGCTTTTGGTGAAAGTTCCATGTCACAAGACAATCAGTCAAAACCGACGGATGAGCAGATAACTCAACCTCCCCAAAAACCTTACCAGAGAGTTCAGCCATTTTGGAAGGCTAAAATTATCCAACTTCTCCAAGGGACGATTGGGGTTTTAGAAGTAACGGTGGAGAAACTAGAGACAGCACCGCCACCTGGTTCTGAGGAAAAACCTGGTTTTTTTCAGCAGCTTCAGTTGAGGTGGGGTGGACTGTTAAGGACAATCCGCTTGTTTTTGCCATCAAATTTGTCAACAAAGTTATCAGATACAGCTTTGACGGGAATTGTTACTGGAGTTGCTGTAATTCTCGTTTGGACAACTACGACTATCTTTACTGGTAAACCTACTGAAATAGCAACTGTTCCCCCGGTTGAAGAGGTTCCGATACCAACACCAACGATAACTACTCCACCGGAATCAGTCGCACCAGAACCACAGCCACCAGAGGAAATTACACCGTCGCCAGAAGTACAAACTACTCCACCAACGCCGGAACCGGAACCAGAACCAATTCCTACGCCAACGCCAACGCCAATCCCAACACCAACGCCAATCCCAACACCCATCATAGAATTGACACCTGAACAAGCTTTGATTGCGGCTATTGAAAATCAGGTAGCCGAAATTAGCGATCGTGTTGCCTCTGGTCTGATAAAGTCAATTCAAGCCAACTTCCGTACAAGTAACTTGACTGTCAAAATTAGTGATGATTGGTACACTCTCAATGAATCTCAGCAAGACAAACTAGCTGCGGAGATATTACAACGCTCTCAAGAACTTGATTTTACTCATTTAGAAATTATCGACTCCCAAAATAAGCTAATAGCTCGTAACCCGGTTGTCGGGACTGAGATAGTAATTTTTAAACGGCAAATAGCAAGTTAAAATAATTCGTAATTCGTAATTCGTAATTTGGAGTTTAACTTTAAGTATTTATGTTAGACAATGTTTCGCTATTACTGAAAGCTTGTGAAAACTTAAACATCAGCTATGAAATTCTGCATCCTTCGGAAAACTTAATCAAAATAAAATTGAATAGTAAACAGCATTATTTTTGTAACTATAGCACTCCCTTACTTAATCAAGCAGTAGCACACCTGCTCAAAGACAAAGAATACACTTATCATGTTTTAAACAAAAAAGTTAAACTTCCTCGGACAGTGGGTTTTCTTTCCCCTTTTTGTGACACCAAATATAAGATTTACTTAAAATTTCCAACTATTCAAGATATCGTATTGGAAATAAAAGAAAGTTTTGAAACACCAGTAATTATTAAAAGAAATTCGGGTGCAAGCGGACATAATGTTTTTTTATGTAAGAATATAGATGAAATTGAAACTGCTTTAAAAGAAATTTTTAATATCAATAATAAGTATGATTACGTCGCTCTTGCTCAAGAATTTATTCACATTAAATCTGAATATAGAGCGGTTTTCTTAAATAAAGAGTTAGTTTTGCTCTATGAAAAAGATATAACTGATGCCAAGTTTGTCGGTAATCTCAGTCCTCTACACTGGGATGGTGCGAAAGCCAAGTATATCAACGATCCACAAATACTGTCAGAGATTGCTAATTTTGCTAAACCAGTTTTTGAAGAGTTAGACCTTGATTATGGTGGTTTTGATATTGTATTAGATCGAGATAATCAATATTGGTTGATTGAAATCAACTCTCACCCAAATTTTGGCATTTTTATTAGAGATAATGGAGAGGAGCATGTGTTGAAAATTTTTGAAAAAATGCTCGTTAGCCTAGCCTCAAATTGAAGAAACAAATCATCACAAAGACGCGATAAATCGCCGTCTCTACAAAAGACTGATTATTGTAAAAACGGCGATTCATCGCGTCTCTTGCTTAACTCCTAACTCACCACTCTCATTGTCTGAGTTGGTATCCATACAGTAAAAATCGAGCCAATACTAACAGTTGATTCTACTTCAATTCGACCTCGATGGAGTTCCACGAGTTGTTTAGTTAAAGCCAATCCCAGTCCAGTGCCTTCGTAGCGGCGGCGATAGGGTGTATCGAGTTGCTGAAATTTTTCAAATAGTAATGGCAATTGTTCTTCAGGAATGCCAATCCCGGTATCTTCCACTTGAAAAATAGCGGTATTATCTTCCACCCAAAGACGTAAAGTAACACTGCCACTTTCAGGGGTGAATTTAATTGCATTAGTCAACAGATTCCAGAGTATTTGTTCTACTCGTTTGGCATCGCCGATAAAGCGATCGCGCCTGGGATCGATTTGCAAATCAAGTATAAGATTAATTTGTTCGCTTGTTGCTTTTTTTTGCAGTGACTTTACAGCATTTTCGGCAACATTCACTAAAGAAAATTCCGAAATATTTAAAGCTGTTTTTCCAGCCTCGATTTGCGATAAATCGAGGATGTCATTAATCATTCCTAATAAATGTTCTCCACTGTCGTGGATTGTTTGCAGATAACCCTGTTGTCGTTGACTCAATTCACCCAAAGGCCAGCGTAATAACGTCGAAGACATCCCAATCACATAAGTCAAAGGTGTGAGCAATTCATGACTGATAGTAGCGAGAAACTCACTTCTGATCCGGCTAGCAGCTTCAGCGGCGAGGAGAGCATCACGTAGGGCCATTGTGCGCTCAATAACTCGTTGTTCGAGATTTTGTTTTTCTTGGGTGAGGGTTTGCATTAACTCAGCTTGGTGAATCGCGATCGCTAATTGTTCTGCGATCGCAATCAGCAAGTTTTTTTCGCTATCATTCCACTGGTGAGGTTCATCGCACTGATGAGCAATCAGCAATCCCCACAGTTTATCCTCAAACATTATCGGTGCAGCGAACTTAGCCCTAACTTGGCATTCCCTTAAAAAATTCAACAAACACTCTTCCAGAGCATAAGTTTTTTCGACATCATCCACAGCTAAGGTAAAACCTTGGCGATACTTTTCCCAACTTTGAGAGGTTCGGATAAAGCAATTTTCTTCTGTGTAATTCAATACCGAGCTAATAGCATCTGTAGCACGGGCTTCATAGACAATATAACCTCCATATTGTTGGTAGTCTTTTAAGAGGGTTTTATTATTAACTGATACAAAAGGCGAGTGTTCACCGTTGTTTTCATGTATAGAAAAATAGATTTCGCAAGGTTCCCTAACTGATAGTTCCATACCTGTTGTCAGTGCCGTTTCATTGAGAGGAATAGTGTCAGACTGGTATGGTTGAGTATTTACCTGAGAACCTGCAAATTTATAAATTACTAATCTGTCTAATTCCAAAAACTCACGTACCTGTGTAATTGCCGTTGCCATAATAACAGGCAAATCCAGGCTTTTGCGGATCTGTGTTGTTACCTGATTCAATAGCCGCTCTTGGGAAATCTGTTTTTTTAAAGCATCTTCCACTGGCTGACAGATATAAACTGCTGGCCCAATTGGGCTTGGAGATGTTATTATTTCTTGGTTTGGTTGAGTTAGGAGATATTCTAATAACAACAGCGTGAATTGACTTTGGAGCGTAGCATCATTGGGTCTAATAATTTGCTGATAGCGTTCGAGATTTTGGTGAGTATAAGAATCGCACTCAAACAAATCTCTCAATTCGGAGACAAAAGAAGCGATCGCCTCTAAATTAAACGTCAACTGAGCATTGATTTCTGAGTAAATTCCTTGCCCCTCTGTTTCCCTGCTTCCTTGCTCAAAGGTTCCGACCAAAAGGACGCTAAACTGCTCAGAAACCACTAATGTAAACTTTTGCCTTTGCCACTCCACAGGTATGTAAATCCGCACCAACACAGCTTCTGTCAGTATCAAAACGGCACTTCCCACCGTTTGAGCCATCTGTTCTAACAACTCCCCAAGCTGATTAAATACAACAATAGGCAAGGTTCGAGAAAAGCTCAAATCAGGAGAACTAAGCATTTTCAATCATTTTGGTAAGAGAGGGCTGAATGCAGGGAAAAAAGTTTGTTTTGATTATGTACTAACCAACAACTTAAAACGGTAACACAGGATTATGCATCGTATAAGTAGCACATCGGGTGGATGGAATCAGTCAGAGGGTTTAATTTTTTTAGAACAAACTCCCGCGCCTTTCGTCTTGATTACGGCTGCTGATACTGACATTCAAACCTTGGCAGCTGCGGTGACAAAATTACCCCCAAGCTTTCCTGCATTAAGAGTCGCCAACCTATTGCAGTTACAGCAACAATTAAGTATAGATACTTATGGAGAGCAAGTTTTAGAACTTGCCCAAGTAATTATTTTGCGCCTATTAGGAGGACGTTCTTACTGGGGTTATGGCTTAGAAGTAGTGCAAGAAATTGTGCAACGTAATGGTAGAACTCTCATTGTAATGCCAGGGGATGACGCTTTTGATCCCGATTTAATTTCCCAGTCTACCGTACCCTTGGGTGTTGTTAATCAGGTATGGCAGTATTTTAGCGAAGGCGGCGTGGAAAATTTCGTTAATGCTCTGCAATTTATTTCCGATAGTTGCTTATTAACTGCATATAATCCCCTACCACCTCAGCCGATTCCGCGCGTGGGATTGTATGAGTGGGGAGCAGGGAGGCAGGGGGGCAGAAGAGAGTTAGAACTTCGTTCATCCACCTCAGATACTCGTTCATCCACCTTTGAACTGGATGAATCCACCTCAGAACTCCGTTCATCTACCTCAGAAGCTCAAGGGTTCCAATACCCAATGCCCCATGCCCCATGCCCCATGCCCAAAATCGGCATCCTTTTCTACCGCGCTCATTATTTAGCGGGGAATACTAAAGTAATTGATGCTTTATGCGAAGCTTTGGTACAGAAAAATTTACAACCAGTACCAGTATTTGTTTCTTCATTGCGTGAACCAGATGTTCAAGTTGAGTTGAGTGAATTTTTTCAACCCAAAGAAGCTGAATCAATCGCTGTACTGCTAAATACCACCAGTTTTTCTCTAGCACGCTTGGAAAGCGAAACACCCCAAACCGAACTGTGGCAAAAATTAGATGTGCCTGTGTTGCAGGTAATCCTCAGTGGCGGATCGATTGAGCAGTGGGAGTCACAGTTTCAAGGGCTTTCTCCCCGCGATATTGGGATGAATGTGGCGCTACCAGAAGTAGATGGGCGGATTATTACTCGTGCTGTGTCTTTTAAAGCCTTGCAAACTCGTAATCCCCATTTAGAAACAGATGTAGTAATTTATGAACCAGTGAGCGATCGCATTGAGTTCGTTGCTAAACTAGCAGCAAATTGGGCGCGTCTACGTTCCAAACCACCCCAAGAACGTCGAATTGCCCTGATTCTCGCAAACTACCCCAACCGCAATGGCCGCCTCGCCAATGGTGTGGGACTCGACACCCCAGCTAGTTGTGTAGAAATCCTGCAAGCTTTACATCAAGCTGGGTATGAAGTAGAAAATCCACCTGCTCAAGGAGACGAGCTGATTCAACGGCTGACATCTGGCGTAACCAACGATCCGGAAGGTAGAGAATCGCTTCCGGTAAACCAAAGTGTTTCTTGGGAAGAATATCAAGAATATTTCGCTTCATTACCGCCAGCAGTGCAGCAAGGTATTAGTGAAAGGTGGGGAATAGGGCATGGGGCATGGGGCATGGGGCATGGGAATAACCAATGCCCAATGCCCAATCCCCAATGCCCAATCCCCATTTCTGGAATTCAACTCGGCAACGTTTTTGTGGGAATTCAGCCAGCAAGGGGTTATGATAATGACCCCAGTTTGAATTATCATGCACCGGATTTAGAACCAACCCATGATTATTTAGCTTTCTACTATTGGGTTAGAGAAACTTTTGGTGCTGATGCTGTAGTTCATGTGGGAAAACACGGAAATCTAGAATGGCTACCGGGTAAAAGTGTGGCTTTATCGAGTAATTGTTATCCAGAAGTAGCTTTCGGCGCACTTCCCCACCTGTACCCGTTTATTGTCAACGATCCTGGTGAAGGTTCCCAAGCCAAACGTCGCGCTCAAGCAGTGATTATAGATCACCTCACACCGCCAATGACTCGCGCGGAACTCTACGGTTCTTTGCAACAGTTAGAAAATTTAATTGATGAGTATTATGAAGCCGACAGTTTAGATCCTTCGCGTTTACCAGTAATTCGCGATCGCATCCACGAACTGGTGATCAAAGAAAATCTCCATCTAGATTTAGGAATCCAAAATGAAACAGAAATTTTTAATTCTGAATCTTTAATTTTGAATTCCATCGGTGGTTATCTTTGTGAATTGAAAGAAGCCCAAATCCGTGATGGCTTGCATATTTTTGGGCAATGTCCCCAAGGAAGGCAATTGAGGGATTTAATAGTAGCGATTGCTCGTATCCCCAATCGCCATTCTTCAGGTATTACCCGTGCGATCGCTCAAGATTGGGGACTAGACTTCGATCCCCTCACAGCCGATTTGTCAATGCCTAGTGGTGAATACTCAATAGTCAATGGCAAAGAATGCCGTACCCTCGGTGATATCGTCGAAGTCCTAGAAGAACACGCTGCCCTTTTAGTAGAACAACTAATAAATCAGGACTCAGAATTCAGAATTCAGAATTCTTGTAGAGACGCGATTCATCGCGTCTGTGCTGGGGATGGAGACGCAATGAATCGCGTCTCCACCTGGATACGCGATCGCCTCCTTCCCGCCTTACAAAAAACCGATCAAGAAATAACCCATTTATTACACGGACTCGATGGTGGATATGTCCCCAGCGCTCCATCTGGCGCACCCACACGCGGCCGCCCGGAAGTTCTACCAACAGGAAGAAACTTTTATTCTGTCGATATTCGCGCCATTCCCACAGAGACGGCTTGGGATATCGGCAGAAAAGCCGCTGAAACCCTCGTAGAATATTACACGCAAGAGCATGGCGAGTATCCCAAAACACTAGGTTTATCAATGTGGGGAACAGCCACCATGAGGACTGGAGGTGATGATATAGCCGAAGCCTTAGCTTTACTCGGAGTCCAACCTGTCTGGGATGGTGCAGCGCGGCGAGTAGTGGATTTTGAAATTTTGCCCCTAGCGATTTTAGGACGACCCCGTGTAGATGTCACCTTACGAATTTCTGGATTCTTCCGAGATGCTTTTCCCAACTTGATTGACTTATTCGATCAAGCAGTGTCAGCAGTAGCAGACTTGGATGAACCGCCAGAACAAAATCCCCTAGCGGATGCAGTTCGCCAAGAGACTGATTTATGGACAAGCCAAGGATTAACTATACAAGAAGCCGTGGTGCGATCGCGCTATCGCATCTTTGGTTCTCGCCCAGGTGCTTACGGCGCTGGACTCCAAGGTTTAATCGAATCGCAAAACTGGACAGATGACGAAGATTTAGCCCGCGCCTACATTAACTGGAGTTCTTACGCCTATTCTTCGGGAGCAGGGGGAGCAGGGGGAGCAGGGGAGGATAAAATTTCCAATGCCCAATGCCCAATGCCCAATGCCCAATGCCCAGTGCCCAATACCGAAGCCTTCGAGCAACGCTTGTCTCAAATGCAAATTGTCCTGCACAATCAAGATAACCGTGAACACGATCTACTCGATTCTGATGATTATTACCAATTTCAGGGTGGCTTAACGGCGGCGGTGCGTTCTCTACAGGGAAAAAATCCCCAAACTTATTTTGGTGATAATTCTATACCCGCCCAACCACGCGTTCGTCAACTGAAAGAAGAAATTGCACGGGTGTATCGTTCTCGCGTAGTTAATCCCAAATGGATTGCAGGAGTAATGCGCCACGGATACAAGGGAGCTTTTGAAATGGCGGCGACGGTAGATTATCTATTCGCCTACGATGCAACAGCAAAATGTGCTGAAGATTACATGTATCAAGGCATAGTAGATGCTTATCTACTCGATCCAGTTGTTGTAGAATTTATTCAGCAAAAGAACCCTTACGCACTGCGTGATATTGCTGAAAAATTATTAGAAGCACATAAGCGCAATTTGTGGGAGGATGTAAATATAGGAACATTAGAAGCTTTGAGGAACCTAGTACATCAAGCTGAAGCAGTTATCGAAGAAAAATCAATGGTGTAGGAAACAAATATGGAGAATCTTGCGTATTTGCACCTAGCTTTCGCCTACGAAGACAGCACACCCAGTGAATTGGTCTCCCTCAGTTCTTTGTTTAACAAAGCAGCTGCGCCAGACTGGAAAAGGCTTTCTGGTAGGGCTTGGAAGTATATGTTGCCCCTTGCTCTGTCTTTATCTATTCTTGGCGCTGTCAGCAGCGTCATGGCACTAGAAAAAGGCGATCAAGGTCCTTCTGTCAGAAATCTACAACAAAAGTTAAAAACAGCAGGTTTTTACCAAGCTTCTGTTACCCAAGTATATGATGTATCCACACAAGAAGCTGTGCGGCGCTTCCAAAAAGCCGCTGGTTTACCAGTGGACGGCATTGTTGGAGCAAGCACCCTGCAAAAATTAGAAAGTTGGCAAGCCAAAAAGCCCACAACTACCGCTACACAAGCTAAAAAAACTACTGCTGTAAGCGCACAAGCTAAAAAGCCTAGCCCTACTAGTTCAGCTAGTTCAGCCACCAGCAAACGCCGCAATCCTAACTACCTTGCTAAGGGGGATGAAGGTGAAGATGTGAGAGCTTTGCAAGAACGGTTAAGAGTCGCAGGCTTTTATTACGGAAACGCCACAGGCATATTTGGTCCAATTACCGAAGAATCTGTCAAGCGATTCCAAGATTCGTACAAATTAAGCGTTGATGGAATTGCAGGCCCAGCAACATTAGGTAAATTGCCAGGAACTGGCATCGGCGATGGAGAAGAGGCTCCCAAAAAGGTAGTCAATCGAGACAAACTTCGTGTAGGTGATCGCGGTGAGCCAGTTAGAATTGTTCAAGAACAATTGATTCAGGCAGGATATTTAGAGGGAGAGCCAAATGGCTACTATGGCCCCTATACTGCCGATGCTGTACGCCGATTTCAGGCAGCTAACTTCTTGAAAGCAAGTGGTGTTGCTGGCCCAACTACGCGAGCTAAGTTATATAGCTCAGTTAATACTGCTAGCAAAAGCGAATTTAATACCTTAGAAATTCAAACCCGACTACGGGAGCGGGGTTTTTATAAAGGCAAGCTCAATGGTGTGATGGCAGATGACACCAAAAAAGCGATTAAACAAGCCCAAGAATTCTACGGCATTAGCCTCAAGGATCTTAAGAGCGGACGCTTTTAACATCCGCTTTCGTGTCGTTAGTATCAGTCCCCAACTGGTTGCTTTCCTCCAGTAACAGCAAATTACAAACTGCTCAAAATTCCATTTATTTGGTTAATTTGAGTAGTTTTGTTTTATTTATCCACCCAAGTACTAAAGCGGCATCAGCGCCCGTTGGCACTTGGGACACACTGCATGGATGGTCATTTGACAGTCTAAAAGATGAAAACCTTCTTTTTGAGCAGTTTTCGACCCAATTTTTAAAATTGAATCATTTTTAAACTCAATAGTTGAGTTGCATCTAACACAAATTAAGTGATGGTGGTGATGAGGATAGGGCTGGTTGATTTCATAATGCTTATGTCCCTCGCCCAGTTCTAATTCCCGTAAAATTCCCATCCTTGCCATCAACTTTAAAGTCCGATAAATAGTTGACAGACTGATCCCTTCACCATCAGTTTCGAGCCGATGATAAAGATCCTCCGCACTCAGATGTTCACCTTGCGGAAGTTCTTGAAAAATGTGTAAAATTGTTTCGCGCTGAGGAGTTAATCGCCAGCCTCGTTCATTCAGTTCTGCCTTGAGTGAAGTAGTTGTGTAGACAGTCATACTAATATTTCTCAACAAAGCTTGTTAGTTGAGAATATAACAAATCTTGGGAGCAATTTGCAACAATCATTGCCTATTGAGAATTCTTACTAAATATTTAAGAACAATTCATCAAATCTTGAGCAAAATTCAAGTAATAAGCTGTAGTGCATTTAATTTGCATACAGCTAATAGTTAGGATACTTATAACCATTGCATCCCTTGACGTTGAATTTTGCCTAAGTTAAATTTGAATTGTCTAGTTACTCCCCACCTTCAAGATATCTGAGCAAAGATTGGGGAAAACTTTTATACAGTTTAATGCTAATTATTTGCTGTAAGCCTATAAAAGGCTTTTGACCTGGGGATCAAATCAGCCTTTTGTCCCTAGTCATTTGTCAAGTGTAGTTTTCTAATGACAAATGACTAATGACAAATGACTAACTCAGAGACTCCAAATAGTCGCGGATGAGGTTGCGGCGCTTGGGTTGACGTAACTTTTGCAAAGCCTTGGATTCAATTTGGCGGACTCGTTCGCGCGACAAGTCAAGAGCGCGGCCAATTTCTGCTAAAGAATAAGGATGACCATCTGCCAAACCAAACCGCATCAAAATTACATCACGCTCCCGGCTAGTCAAATCTGACAGAAGATGATGCAAATCTCTTTGTAAAGATTCTCGCATTAACATCTCTTCTGGAGTTACACTGTCGGTTTCGAGTAATTCACCTAACTCAGTGTCTTTATCCTTACCAACCTTGGTTTCCAAAGAAACGGAGCGAGGAACCCGCAACAAAACTTCTCGTACTTGGGTTGGTGTCATCTCTAACTCAGTTGCTAAATCCTCTAAAGTCGGAGTGCGACCTTTTTCTTGAGCAATTTTGCGTTGAGCCTTTTTAATTTTGTTTAACTTTTCGGTGATGTGAACCGGTAGACGAATCGTGCGACTAGAAGTAGCGATCGCCCGTGTAATTCCCTGACGAATCCACCAGTAAGCATAGGTACTGAAGCGATAACCCTTAGTTGGGTCAAATTTTTCTACAGCCCGCTCCAAACCTAATGTACCTTCTTGGACTAAATCCAACAATTCCAAACCACGATTTTGATACTTCTTAGCAACAGACACAACTAAGCGAAGATTCGCCTTAATCATGTGTTCTTTTGCTTGGAGTCCTTGGGACTGAACTTGCTCCAACTCTTCTACAGTCAACTTGGCAATTTCAGCCCAGCGACGTTTGCCATTTGCCAAAGTTGGCCTAAGATCGGATAAAACTATATCAGCAGTAGCAGCCCATCTTTCCAAAGAGGGGCGATGTCCTAGTTCCGAGGTTAGACGTTCTTGAACTTCAACTAACCTTAGATAGGGCGTAATCACTTCATCCCCTTCCTTGGCAGCCTTAGCAAGTACTATCCGCATCCGCAAGTAGCGTTGGACTTTTTGAGCTTCTGAAACCTCTTCATCGCGCCCCAACAAGCGAACCCGACCAATTTCTTGAAGATATAGACGTACTAGGTCTGTACTCCGACGGTTGGTGCTAGCAGCAAAGTTAGCATTATTGTCAACAGAAGCTAGCTCTAGCTCCTGTAAATCATCTACCGATAACTCACTGTCATCAACCGTGAGATCCGAGTCCAAAGCCTGGCTAGACTTTTTGGTGTTGTAGGGGGCGTCTGTATAAAAAGATGTTGCTGGCATAAAGATCGTCTCAATGGCTCCAGGTAACAATAGATTTCGGTCAGCTTAGATTACGGTCAGCTATTCAACTGTTGCTATTGTTCCCGCGATTAACGATGAACTAACATGGTTGAACGTTCCATTACAATTTTTTTAGAAATTAACTGTAATGGTTTTATTGGATACAGGATTACTGAACTTAATCCGCTGCTAAACTTTTGATTAAACCAATAGCTATTAAATCCACAGCTAGGCTTTCAATATTTCAACTACTTAGTTAATATTTCAACCTTGATGGTTCTTAGATAGTAACTTTTGTAACACAGTATAAACATCCTTCAGTGAATGTCATCTTTATAATTGGCATAGTCACATTTACATGGCTGCAAAAGTAATATCCTGACGATTTAGCAATTTTTTCTCAGGATTATTCAGGTATAAGTAGAACTAATAGATATCGGGGAAGTGATTAGCATTAACGGCAAAAGTTCTCTCGATACGGAGATAGAAGATGCGGATAAATTATCAAATACCCTCTCCGTGTACCTGCGTCGTCTTCTATGTCAGTCTTGACGTGCCAATTTCAACTTGACAGACTACTAACTAGTAGTCCATCAAGCTAAGGAAAGCTTGTTATGTAGTAAGCACTTATTGAGCCAGCAAGTTGATTTGACAGACTACTAACTAGTAGTTGTACTCTGGCTTGATATCTCGCAACATCAGTTCATCAAGTGCTTGTCCGGGTGTGATTTCGCCTTGAAGTAACCGATAAACTTGCTCGGTAATTGGGACTGCAATGTTTTGTTGCTTGGCTCGTTGCATCAAAACTCGGCAAGTGTTTACTCCTTCAGCCGTTCCTTGTAAATTTGCGAGAGTTTCTGTAAGTGACTTACCACAAGCTAGCTGATAGCCGACTTGGTAATTGCGACTTAAGGGACTATTGCACGTTGCTAACAAATCTCCTAGACCTGATAAACCATAAAATGTTTCCGTCTTTGCACCCCAGTTGTTGCCGATGCGAACCATTTCGGTAAGTCCACGGGTGACTAAAGCAGCTTTGGCATTGGTTCCCAGTTGTAAACCATCGCACACACCAGCTGCGATCGCAATCACATTTTTCAGTGTTCCCCCCAGTTCTACGCCCAAGGGATCGGGATTCGTATATACCCGGAAACGATGAGAAGAAAATACTAACTGCACTACTTCCGCAGCCGTGGGGATGTTACTGGCTACCACCGTGGCTGCCGGTAATTCCATTTGAATTTCTTTTGATAAATTAGGCCCAGACAAAACAACCACTGGATGGTTAGGGAATACTGTTTGCCAAATTTGTGAAGGCGTGCAGGTAGTTTGGGGGTCTAAGCCTTTCGTCGCCGTCACAAAAATTGTCTCTGGAGAAAGGGGGAAAGACTGGACTTGGGAAGCAACATCTCTCACACCAATCATTGAGATAGCAGACAGGATTATTTGGACATCTTTTAAAATTACTTGAAGACTTTGGGAACCTTGACGCGACCACACACGCACCTGATGACCATTTGCAGCGGCGAGATTTGCTAGAGATGCACCCCAAGCACCTGCACCCAGAATTGCAACGGAAAGTTTTGTGTTGGAGTACATCTGCTCACTCATAATTCCTAATTCTTAACTCCTAACTTTTGAGCGTGGGTAACGTTCCATCAATTCTCTAACTTGTTCAGCATGATAGGAGCTTCTTGTCAATGGTGAAGAAACAACTTGTAAAAATCCGATTTCTTCACCGAATGCTTTCCAGTCAGCAAATTGTTCTGGATTGACAAATTCGTTTACCTGCAAGTGTTTTTGACTGGGTTGGAGATATTGCCCAATGGTCAAAATATCGCAATCGACAGTTCGCAAGTCTTGCATAACCTGGCGAATTTCGGCATCAGTTTCACCGAGTCCAACCATAATGCCAGATTTAGTGTATGTGCTAGGAGAAACTTGACGAGTGCGCTGCAATAATTCTAATGTGCGATCGTAGTTTCCTTGGGGACGCACCCGGCGATATAGGCGTGGAACAGTTTCGGTATTGTGGTTTAATACCTCTGGCGCAGCCTGTAGTATTAACTCTAGAGCATTCCAATTACCGCATAAGTCAGGAATTAGCACCTCAATTGTGGTGTTGGGTGAAACAGAGTTAACTGCATCAATACACGCCATAAACTGAGAAGCACCACCATCAAGTAAGTCATCTCGGTTTACAGAAGTGATGACTACATGGTTAAGGTTCAAGCGGCGAACAGCTTGGGCCAGTCGTGTAGCTTCCGTGGGGTCTAGTGGTTTGGGTTTTTTCTCAAAATCAATATCGCAGTAGGGACAAGCGCGTGTACAAGCCGGGCCCATAATCAAAAACGTAGCAGTCCCAGCGTTGAAGCATTCACCAATATTCGGACAGGACGCTTCCTCGCAAACTGTATTGAGGGCTAAATCCCGCAAAATTTCTTTAACGTTACCGATGCGCTCACGCCCAGGTGCTTTCACCCGCAACCAGTCTGGTTTTACAGTCACAATCCGCTTTTACCACTAGAGTTATACAAATTTAATCCTAGCAAGCAAAGCCTTTGATGAAGCGATCGTATATAGATGTAATTCTGCTATTTGGTACAGGTTATGATATTCTTAATTTACAATGCCATTTTTATGGCGGGATGTGGCGCAGCTTGGTAGCGCACTTCGTTCGGGACGAAGGGGCCGCTGGTTCGAATCCAGTCATCCCGATTTATGTACATTCGCACATTATATGTCGCTATTAGCAAATTAGTGTCGCTATTCGCACATTAATGTCGATTTTCCTGTTTTTTATAGGCAATTTAATTATGCTAAGTTTTCGCAAATTAGTGTCGCTATTTTGATTAATTGGAGTTGACTTCATTGCGTTTCTAAATATAATTCCAAAGATCATAAGGCTCCCGAACGAAGTGCGCCTTTCAACCCTCCTATTTAAAAATATATCTATGAAAGTGTAACAAAAACAGCAATTAGCAAAACAATAAACACAAGTGAATAAAACTTTCCAACCCACCCCTAGCAGGAATGGTTGTTAAAACTTTTTATTGGTTTTTTTGCTATCGCGCACTGGCAACTTTCAACCCATCCCTAGCCGGGATGATTGTTGAAACCCGCTCCTTGAGCTATAGCAGCCGACAAAGGAAACGGTTGCTTTCAACCCACCTCTAGCCGGGATGGTTGTTGAAACTCAGGAGTGCCCCTTAATATAGGCAATTGTTGCTTTCAACCCACCCCTAGCCGGGATGGTTGTTGAAACTCTACCCGTCTAGAACCCTTGCTATAAAAGCTTTCCATACACATAATTTGGCAGGTCTGCTTAAAAAGTCTCGAATTGCAAATTAAAAAACTAAATGCATTGACACACTAGTTTCTTAAGTCAAGACTGGATAAGGGTTTTAAAGTTTTGGCGGGACTCCAGGGATTTTGCCCCCGCTTTGACACGCCAAAAAAATATTTGGAGGGTTCCCCCGACGAAGGGGGTGATTCAGTAGCCACCACTGTGGTAATCCACACCGTTATGAATAACGACTATGGCTAAAAGCCTTACTTCTTATTGCTGGGAGCGCACCTATCCTGTCTTGCGACAGCAGCATCAGAAGCGGGCAGCTACCAGGGTCAGAAAGCATGACGGTCTGACAACCGCCAAACTAACCCAGATTTTTCACAGTACATTGGCTCAAAAGAGCATGAACTGCGGCGCTGTTATAAAAATATTATATTTTCTAGGTTCGGATTAGTAAATTAAATTTAAGCGGCTTGACGTTCTTGGTAAGCAAAGACGGCTAAATTTTCTGCTTTTTCTTGTGAACTACCTTTAATTGGCTGTGTACCAATTTCAGTAGAAATTCCGACTTTTGCAGCTTGGGATTTAATACTCTCAATTAATCGACTGTAACTCCAGCGATGAATGCTCATACGATATTCTTTGGCATATTTTTGTTGAGCTTCCTTGTAACCAGGACATTTCTTCTCTGCTCTGGATTGGATTTCGCTACTGATTTGCTCACGCATATCGCGGAGTTTTGGGATAACTATGCTGTCTGCTTGATATGTTTTGGCGATCGCAATAATTGCATCTGCTAATAATCTTATCTATATATTGCCCTAACTCTGATTCACCAAAGGAGTTTGGCGCATTCTGTTTCTGAGCTTTGTGTCGTTCGTGAGATAGGCGTTGCTGTTGTTGTCGCTGACGATTGAGAAGATTGTAGTTTTCACCAAGTAGTTGTTTGACGCTGCGATAAGCTAGAACTTCATTTTTAACAACATCTACCACCGCTACTGTGACTGGCTTTTTTAGACCAAAACTAACGCCAACTAGGATTGAGGGTTGACCTTGATAATTAGGCTTGCTGGGACGAGGGAAAGGGTTATTAATTCGATCTAAAGTTTCTAACCACTCTTCTCCTGTCAAATCTCTACCTTTCGGTATGCGGCTTTGAAGTTGGTCTTTTAATCGCTCAATTCCTATTTCCTTTTTGCGTCTATTTCTAGTAAATTCTTCTGGGTCTTCGTCGAGTTCACTGATTTTACACTTATTTTTGAGCAGATATGCGAGAGCGCAACGAGTAAGAGGGTCTTCTGTTTTTCTGTAAGTGTTTAAGAGAATTTGAAAAAGTGAAGATTTTTTGGACTTTGTAGATTTTTTAGTCTTTTTGCCCTTTTTCTGGTTGCTATTCTGCTCGGACTGGGGGGTAAATTTGGTAAGAATTTCGGTGGCTTTAGTACGAATTACGTTTAAGCTACATTGACTTTCTTGTTCGAGTTCTAGATCGCTTTTGAGCATTTTCAGCCAACGCTCTTTCCCTTCTATTTGGTACTTTCTGCGTTTTTGTAACGCAAACCAGGATTTATATACATAATCCACTAAAGCGATCGCTGAGGTGTAAAAGCGCCCAGGTTGACCAGCAAAACACTCTTGGTTTTGAGGGAGTTAACAAGTGTTTTGAGTAATTCAGTAGGTATTTTGCCTTCTTCTAGCCAAGTTTCAAATCCTGGGTGCTTTCCTACCTGTAGCAACAATTCATTGATAAGTGGTGTATTTTTTTCAGCCATAAGTTTCCACAGTTGACGGAGAGTGTCTTCTTCCGCAACCAAGGCTCCTTCTGGACGTTCTTGAATATTTGAACCTAGATAACCGTAAAATCCCGACAAAAAATCTGTGTTGATAGTCCCAAATCCACGTTCTTCAATACCACCTTCTGGTGGGCGATCGCGTAAATGGCACTCAAAACCAAGTTGAAAACCAATTTGCTTCAAATGCTCAGAGCGAAAATCCTTCCCGCCATCAGTAAATAGGTTTTCTGGAACCCCGTAAGTTCCCCACTCGCAATAAAGTTTATATTCCGAACTATACTGCTTGCGTAACATCGCATGACGCATAGCTAAAGCGACTACCAGAGAACTAGGTGGATCAAAACCTAAATAGATGCCCATAATGCAGCGCGAATAGCTATCTGTAATTTTTGTGAACCAAGGACGTGCCAAAGTTTTACCGTACTGGTCAACTAGCATGACATCCAATTTTGTATGGTCGCACTGCCAAACATGGTTACTATGATGTACATCGAGCGTCTGACCATCACGAGTTTGATGGGAAACTCTCGATCCACGCCAACCGATATTTCTTACCTTTTGCTTCTGCTCTTTACGTTCAATAATTGGGTTAAGAACGCGATAAACCGTCATGTGGCAGGGATATTTCTCTAAACCTAGCTGTCCGGCTCTAATCTGAACTCGAATTGCGACTTGAGCCGGTGTCATTTTTCTACCGTCCTTGTTACCTTCTTTATAAGTTTTGACGATAAAATCTTGCCAACCATCATCAATCCGATAAGCACCTTTATCAGATCGTTCGGCTTCAGTAACGCCTGATAACCCCTGTTCTTGATATTTTTTGACTGTCCGAACTGTCTTGCCAAGTTTTTCTGCGGCTTGCTTTAATTTAATTCCGTAGGTTTTGCGATCGCATGGCCCAATCAGACTTTGTAATACCTCCACTCTCAACTTAGCCTCTGCCGAAAGTTCAGTAACAATTACATTGTTTTCTTTTGCATCTGCACTCTCCGAAGTTTTATCAACCTGATCCGAGCGATCATGCAAAAGTAAAGATTCATCAACCTGATTGGAGTTTGGAGTTTCACCCATAAACAAACTTCATAGCTTGAAACTAATTGATTAGGCAATACAGCAAGTCTCTCTAAGAAAAACCAAGTTTACAGATTTAGCTTGCATCGAAATGAAGCCGGAATAGGAGTATGACTTCGCAAGTAGAGAGAAACAATAAGACATTAGTATATATATGTCTTATTTATTACTTATTTTTGTTTACATACTTAATACTATTTTGTTCCAAAAAGCGACATTTAATTTTTTATGTCTATCTCATTTCAGAAAAACGACACTTATTTCGTTATCTATAGTCGAAAATTTTTTTAAACTGTTTTTTGAAAAACGACGCTTAAAATGTTATGTATTCAATTTACGACAGTTAATTAGTTAAATCATGAATGGTATTAAGTTTAGCCTAAAAAAGCTATATACTTTATTCTGTAAGACTTATAGCTATTTTATATAAACGACATTAATTAGTTAAGACGACAAATAATTAGTTATTCGACAAGAGGATTGAGATTAGGATTGACGCTCTCCAGTTCCGTCGTAAATTTTTCAATTTCTGCGGCTAAGGTTTTGTCTAGCTGCAAATCGGTAATGGGAGAACCGTTGCTCTTACTTTGAATATTCTCAAGCTTTGTTTGTAATTTTTCTTTAATTAAAATTTGGTTATTCAATACTTAAAGATTTCCCTTTACATATCCTATTTCTTTAGCTCAACTTTTATGCACTTCCCGCATAAAAGTTGAATTATCTAGATGAGATTAGTCAATTAGTTGTGGGGTGGGAATTTGCGTATCGATATCTGCTTGGGAAAAAGTAGGGAGCAACCAGCTACTTTCACCCGCCTTGAATACTTTCGCAGGTTCAACATTCAATTCAATTGCACCAGTGGCTGGATTGGTTCTAGCAAGAGACTGTGTGCCATCGACAAACTTAACGGCGATTGGTTCAGTCAGTTCTTGTGGTTGAGCATTTGGGCCTAAAACCACTTGAGAACCTGCGGGTAAGTAAATACCATCGCAATCCCAATCATCATCGGTGATTGTTCCTGCGCCCAGGAAGTAGAGTTGGGTTGGAGATTTTTTTGGTTTATTGGCATAGACAGCCAAAGTCTTTCCAGTTTCATTGCGGCACTGCGCCCGCTTTCTAGCTGTTTCCATGACATTTTTCTGAGACTGCAATTGTGCCAGTCGTTGCTGGAACTGCTCAGGTGTATAGCCCGCTTGCTCAGGTGTATTCTTTACAGTTAGAAGTTGATTGAGTGCCTGAGTTACCTCAGCATAGTCAGCCCCCTTAGTGAAATCCTTACCTGCCCAAGAGGGTTGAGCAATTAGCATGTTCACCATCAATACGAGCGCAACAAGAAGAATTTTGAGAAACTGCATATATTTCTCCTTTTTTGAAATTAGTGTTCAGTACCACTGAAACTTTACCAGATTTCAAATCCTTGAAAATTTCGATCGCGATCGCACCAACAATACCCATAAGATTAATTAATAATCTTCTCCTCAATGTCTAAATAACTTGTAATTTGTAATCGCCTAAAAGTTGCTAAGAGTTAACTATTCGCTGATGGCCGATGTCAAACTCTTAACTGAGTAACGGCGATATTACCGGAAAAACATACATCTACATCGCTGCCAGGAGTGCGATCGCGTTTGCCATATTCCCCTACATAATAAAAATTATCACCTTCAATTCGATAGTTCACGGGCAAAGGTTTGGTACAGGCTTGGCAAAACACCACTTCAGGATCTGGTTCTCCTGGTTGCAGATGTGGCAGATTCACATTCCAGAAGCTTCCTGTTTCTAGGGGACGCTTGAGTAAATCCGCTAAAACTTCAGCAGTGAATTTGGCAGCTAGATCCCAATCAAAATTCTGCTTGGCTTTGCGATACTGAGAAATGGCAATTCCGGGAATACCGTGCATCGCGGCTTCTCGCACAGCTGCCACTGTGCCAGAAATGTAGGCATCGACTCCTAAGTTGCCCCCGGCGTTGATACCTGAAAGTACAAATTTGACATCTGCGTGAATTTGTGTTATTGCAATTCTCACACAATCAGCGGGAGTACCTGCGATCGCATACTCAGTCTCAGAACGTCGCTGGAGGTTGATAGCACGAGTAGTAGTAACTTGATGTCCACAGCCAGACTGATGATCGGCAGGAGCAGCGATGATAGAATTTTTGCCATTTACAGCTTTGAGCAGCGCTTGGATACCAGGGGCATCAATGCCATCGTCGTTAGTTAAAAGTATAGTCATGTATATATGATATTGATTTAGCTAAAATATCAGAAAAATGCAGATATCAACCATCACATAGACATCTACAGCAGAATTCAGAATGGGCTACGCCCCGCTGCGCTAACAGAATTCAGGAGTAAAATATGCTTTATAGCTCAATACGGTTCAGTTAAGGCTAAAACTCTTTGTCAAAGTCAATTTTTTTTACGAACCACAGAGGCGCAGAGGGCACTGAGAGAAGAAAGCAATGCTTAACTGAACTGTATTGCTTTATAGCTGGGTAAAAGACTTAGCTTGTCTACCTCACCTACTTGAAATCTGCTGTATATAAATTAAATATGCATTGTTCAGAACCCTTGCAGAGACCTAGTAGTATAAGGTCTTGACATTCTTTTTCACTCAGATATCTAATGAGTACGTCAGGAAAAGCTACTCGCAGATATGAAAATATATGGCGTTGTTGAACCAAAATATGAATCATGTGATATCATTTCTAGATGGTTTGCAAAATTCCGCCCTAAGCATTTGGGTTAATTCCCAAAATGGGCGGTATTTCTTGTGACTAGTAAGGGGTTTAGCGTCAGGTTAATGCTTGCAACCGCCTTCAGAACAAGTTTGTGTAATCAAAAATCCCGTACAATATACATATTTGCTGGGAATATCAGAAATTTCACACTGGAGAAAATCGGGAAAGAGGTGATTTTTGCAGTGGTTCTGTAGTATTTTTGGTGCAAGTCTGTCTTAGGGATCACACGATGAAACAGCTCCTCAAACAAGTTTTTAGCAGTCAAAAACACCTCATCCGGCTAATTCTACCTTTGGTGACGGTTATTTTCGCAGCCTTGGTGTTTGCTACACCTGCTTTAGCCACAGGTGTGTATCAAATACCCAGCCTGGCAGCAGGGAATGACACCTGGGTTTTAGATCAAGGTGAAGTCATCAGCCGTATAAATGAAGGCAAGATTAGCAGCGCTTTTAAGGATTTGGCAAAGCAAACAGATAAGGAAGTCAGAATTGTTACTGTTCGCCGCCTCGACTACGGTGAAACACCAGAAAGTTTTACTAAAGAACTGTTTAAAAAATGGTTTCCGACAAAAGCAGCCCAAGCTAATCAAACCTTATTGGTTCTTGATACAGTAACCAATGGTACTGCCATTATTACTGGGGATGAAGTCAAGCCAATGCTTACTGACTCTATTGCCGAGAGTGTAGCTACTGAAACAGTAAGTGTACCGTTACGCAATGGTGACAAATACAATCAGGCATTTCTCGATGCCAGCGATCGCCTTGTCGCCGTTCTCTCTGGCAAAGCCGATCCAGGGCCACCCCAAATAATTGACAATGTGCAGGTTGGAGGCACTTTCAAGAAAGCAGAAGAAACCAACCAAGGTAACGCTACTGCTTGGGTAGTAGGATTGTTAATTGCTGCCACTGTTATCCCAATGGCAACTTACTATATCTATCAGATAAATCAGCCCTCTTCTAATGGGTAATGCGGGAGTTAGGAGTTAGGAGTTAGGAATTTTTAACTCTTAATTTTTAACTCCTCACTCCTAAATTTAATCCTGAACATACTCTCGCCCTGTAACTAAAGCCACCTCAGCCCGGACAAATTCTCGGCCCAAATAAGCTGCATGATCTAATTGAGTTACCAAAGTAGGCTGAGTTTCTTCAAAAATTTTCACGCAAAGTTCTTTCGCCGTTCTCGCGCTAAAAACTGTTGTATGAGTTCGTTCTACCTTTTGTCGCGCCGGAATTACCTTTCCCGTTTCGGGATCGACAGCTAAACCGCGATCGTCAATCACATTTGTAAAATGCTTGGCATAAATTAATCCTGCGTCTCGATCTAAGTAAATAATGAAATATCCACCGGGATCGAGGTCAATATGACGCTGGGAAAGTTTATCATCAATCGCGGCTAAATCTTCAACTATTAAATCCATAAGCATTATAAAAAGAAATTTTCTTTTTTCAGGGTTTTTACACTCTATATCAAGTGTAATTCCTATCCTCCTTAGTCTTCTTGATATCTTTCAGATATTTTTGATTCCTTTTACTTAAAAGAAAATTAAAGAATTAGACTCAATTATTCCGAATAGTGCCATCTGGCATGATGGTGTTACAAAAAGTAATGCGACGCAGACTAGATCCTTCCAAATTGGCTCCAGTCAAGTTAGCTTCACACAGATAAGGTCAGCGTTAGTCATGTTAGTAACTCTGAGGTTTGCGTAAGACAATCTAGCACCTCTGAAATCGGCTTCGGTCAAATCCGCAGCATCGAAACAGGATTGAGCCAATCGGGTATTGACGAACCTGGTACGCTTCAAGATGGCACGCTCAAAAGAGAACTCGTCCAGCTTATTTCCACTAAAGTCAGCACCACTCAGGTCAATCCCCGATAAATCCCCGCCCAACTTGACTCCGGCAAAGTTTTTTTCTCCAGCAGCATATCTTCTAATCAACTCATCACGATTCACACGATCCATGAATATTTTCCTGAACTTATTAGGACTTACGCAGTGATGTTACGAAAGTAGTTCCTTTTCCTCAAGCATTTTTCTCACTAAATGGCAACTCTGCATTAATTGCCTCAATCTGCTGTTGTTCGAGTTGATTCACTTCTTTAATATAGGGAAGTAAAATTTGTCCTAAACGATTATTGTAAAAGCGGTGCAAACTGTGATTGGGCATAGCGGGGAAACCACGGCGTTTTTTGTGACGCCCACCCGCACCAGGGTCAAAAATTTGGATACCGTTAGCGATCGCCCACTCAATCGGTGCATAATAGCAAGCATCAAAATGTAAGCAATCTATTTCTTGAAAACTTCCCCAATAGCGTCCATAGAGTTTGTCATCTTTAAATAAACAAAAAGACATTCCTAAAGGATGAGAATTATCTTCCTCGCTATATGCGGCAACAAACAAGACTCGATGGCGATAATCGGTGTGTAGCTGCTCAAAAAATCTCCGTGTGAGATACTTGCTACCCCACCAGCCAAACTTATCACAGGTGTCAGCATAGAATTGGTGCATTAAGGGAAACAAAGACTGAGGAATTTGATCCCCACTCAGCGGTTGCAATCGTAAACCTGCTTTTTCTACAGCTTTGCGTTCCCGCTTGATATTGCGGCGCTGATTAGCGTTAAACACCTTCAAGTAATCATCAAAAGTTTTAAAATCAGCATTTTCCCAGATATAACTGTGGTGCAGCCAAGTTGTAAAGCCATGCCGTTCTAGCATCGGACGCCATTGGGGATCGACGTAGAGAAAATGACACCCAGAAATCCGATTTTTGGAGCAAAAAGTGTCAATTTCATGGACCATCAACCCTGTAATTTCATCCTCATCTTCTCCTGGGGCGATTAAGAACCGATAACCTTCCGCTGGGGTAAATGGTGTCATTCCCAGCAATTTTGGGTAATATTGGACTCCGATGCGATCGGCTAACTCTGCCCATTGGTGATCGAAAACAAATTCACCAGAACTATGTCCTTTAAGATAAAGTGGCGCAGCAGCAATCAGCGTTTTATCTCGCCACAATGTCAAGTGATTTGGCAACCAACCAGTTTTAGCGGTAACACTCTGGGAGGTTTCGAGATTATTCAGCCACTCCCATTCTAAAAATGGCGTTTTGAGTGGCATTGCCAAAGCATTCCAGGCATTTTGGGGTACTTCAGCGATTTTGTTCGTCCAAACGACAGAATAGCGAGGCTTAATTTGTTCCACCATCTTAGGGGAGTAGGGAGTAGGGAGTAGGGAGTAGGGAGTAGGGAGTAGGGAGTGGGGAGTGGGGAGTGGGGAGCAGGGGGGCAGAGGAGACAAGGGGGACAAGGGGGAATTATTGAACAAGTCTCTCCCTTGTCTTCCCCCTCTTCCTTGTCTACCTTGTCTCTTCTCCATGCCCAATGCCCAATGCCCCATCCCCAATAAATAACTTAACTTAGCGTAATCTAATCTGCTGGCCGTTGCAGGCGATAGTGTAAAAACACTTCTTGCTCAACTGTCTGAACTTCTATAAGTTGTAACTTGGGAGCTAAATCGGGTAAAAATCCTTTCCCTGCGACAGGTGTAGGTGCAGTATTACCACCTAAAATGAGCGGACAGACTGTTAGCCATAATTCATCAATTAAATCAAGTTCCAGCAAGGAAGCGACTAATTCACCTCCACCCAAGACCACCAAGCGTGTTATATGTAGAGTGGCTAGTTGCTTCAAGGCTGCGAGAATGTCAATTTCTCGCGTCGGTGTTTCAAAAACCAGAATCTTCTCAAATTCTGTAGGGTACTCCTGTACTCCGATTCCCAAAGTTGAGTGAAGCATCTGTAAGCGTTCTTTCCACGAAAATTCTCCTGCTGTTGTGGTGAGTAGCCAGCGTCTAACTGGTTGCTTAAAAAAGTGAATTTCCGGATTAAGGTTTGCAGAGTTTGTAATCACTATATGAACTGGTTGGGGAGGCTTCCCTCCTTGCGTCCGAAGTTGGACTAGAGTTGGATCGGTTACAGTAAGTGTTGTTCCATAAGCGTCCAAAGTCCTAGAACCGAACAAAACGGCATCAGAGGCAGCAATTTGTTTTTCTAAGTGTGCTTTATCAACCCTTGAGCCAAACCGAGCAGGCGATCGCTTAAAATCTGCTATCTTGCCATCTGCACTCATTGCTAAAACAACTGTAGTATGAGGACGATGTTGCAACATTAAATTGATTTGATAGTTTTAATATTTACTTTTAGTGGTGTGTAGATTCTCAAAAAACCATACCGACAAGCTACTGTTTTATCATTTCACTACTGTATTGATATGCAACAAAAATCGCTTCTACATCTAGCATATACGAGTTTTGGTATACCACGTTTCTTTTTGAATTATAGCAATTTGTTATTTTTAAACATTGAAAATAAAATTCTGATAATTTAATAAAATGTCTCATCTAGCTGATTTAATTGCATATCTTTGGTGTTGTAGATTGCAGGTGCAAAGTGAGACACTTGATGACTAATTCCCGCCAATCTTCCTTTCGTCGAATTTTAGTAACGAGAATATTGCTGCTGTTTGTTCCAGTTTTACTTGTAGGCGAAATTGTTGCCTTGAATAAGGCACGTACTAGTATATTGAGAACTGCACGGCAAAATTTAACGGAAAGCGCCATCAGCAAAGGGGAGAGAATTGGAGATGCGATCGCAATCTTAAAAGCTAATTTACAGAGTGTAAGCAAAACGACGGTTATTCCGTCGGGTTCGCCTATACAAGAGCAAGAAATTCTCACGCAGTTAAGGCAACAACTTCCAGCCAGTATTGAGTGCATCCAACTAACAAATCTCCTAAACCACAAGATAATTGCCAGTAGCTGCGGGGATCGAGAAATTGGAGAATTAAGATTACCTTTGCCTAGTGATGGAATTGATGTCAAAGCAATCTTCCCACCAAAGGCAGGAACGACTGGAAAAAGAAATGCACAAAATCAACTGCAAATAGTTTTATCTGCACCAGTTTCCGATAGCCGAAGAAATTCAGTTTACAGCTTAAGTATTCAGTCTGCATTGTACCAACAAACCAGAAATCCGCCGGGATCGCTCACGGGCGCTATGGTAGTGATTGCTGAAGATGGCACAATTTTGGCACACCCATTCACAGACTGGGTGGGAACTAATATCAATCAGCACCCTCATGCTTCCCAAATCAAGAGCATAATTAAAAATGCAATTACGGGAAAAAACGATTCGATAAGTTTGTCTTTTAGACAGGGAGAAGAATTAGTCGCTGGCTATACAGTTATT
Source organism: Nostoc sp. JL31 (assembly GCF_017114965.1). NCBI lineage: Bacteria > Bacillati > Cyanobacteriota > Cyanophyceae > Nostocales > Nostocaceae > Nostoc > Nostoc sp. JL31. The sequence goes on along the minus strand of NZ_JABXKO010000092.1, from coordinate 23,681 downwards.
GCCAATCCACTTACTCAACAGCAGCAGCAAAAATGGATAGTTTTAGCTGTTAGTAGTGTCGATAATGCGCTGTTTGGTTTAGAGGAAATCAAATTAATTCTTATTGTTCTGACAGTTGGTTTGATTGGCGCAAGTTTGTTAGCATCCCTATATTTAGCTCCTTACTTGGCTCGTCCTGTAGAAGAATTGCGAGACTATGCTCTCAATATTCACTCTCACCATGCTGCACAACCAGTTCCGCACAATTTTCAAATTCGGGAATTCAATCAACTGGCCCAAGCATTAGACCAAATGGTAGAACGTCTGAAAGCTGGTTCAGAAGAACTGGAAATAGCTTGGAAAGAAGCAAAAAGCGCTAACCAGATTAAAAGTCAGTTTTTGGCTACGACTTCCCATGAATTGAGAAACCCATTAAATATTATTATTAACTGCATTCGCCTGGTTGAAGAGGGCTTATGTGATGACCGGGAAGAAGAAATGGAGTTTCTCAAACGTGCTGATGAAACTACGATTCACTTGTTAGGTATTATTAATGATTTACTCGACATTTCTAAAATCGAAGCAGGTAAGCTTTCAGTTGTTTCCACGCCTATTGATCTCCGACAACTATTGTTAGAAGTGATTAATTTACAATCAGTTAATGTCCAACAAAAGGGCTTGCAATTGAAATGTGAGTTAGCTTCCAAAGTGATACCAATTAAGGCAGACGCGGGAAAACTGAAGCAAGTGCTGATTAATGTTATCGGCAACGCCACCAAATTCACCGACACAGGCAGCATCACCATTGCAACAGAAATTCAATCTAGTAATGGTAAATCTCAGGTGGTAGTAGCTGTCAAAGATACAGGTATAGGTATCGATCCGACTCAACAGCACAAACTATTTCGCCCCTTTGTAATGGTGAATGGCACTACGACACGTCAGTTTGAAGGTACTGGACTGGGACTAGCGATTTCACGAAACTTAATCGAACTCATGGGAGGCAGTATTACTCTTGAGAGTGCGGGACTTCATCAAGGTACGACACTGAAAATTACCTTACCTTTGATTGATATCTCGCTGTTAGCTGTTCCAAATAAAGAAGCAAATGTCGGGGATTTGGGATTCTCCTCTGGGAATGAGCCAGTAAAGGCAAGCCGCTACCCCAGCCTACAGGAGTCTGGGGGAAGTTCTTCTTTGGGGATCAACAAGTCTGTGAAAGTAGAGGTAGACAAAGAAAAGTTTCCGAAATCCCAGTTGCTATTTGGAAATGAGACTTGCGAGATTCGTCTTTCGCCCCTGCAAACTATCTTGGTAAGTCTTCCAAAAGCAGAAGTTTGTGCAAATGGGACTTTCAAGACGTAATTTAGTCAAAAGTCCATATTTATCAGCACTCCTGAAGAGTTATTGCTTTTGATCCTTGACGATGCGATCGCTCAAAAAAACAGGTTTACCGCCTTGGCTAAGAGATAATGTTAGAGCAGTAAGAATTTCTACTAACTCAGTGCCAACCCAGCCAGACGAAATCTCTGAGGGAGTATTGTTGAGAATAGAGCCAACAAAGGAGGAGCAAACCCGCCCCAATGGTTCTCCTGGCTCTAATTCCAGCGCTATCTGTCTTTGATTCACAGGAATAAATTGATTCCCTTGCTGTTCAAACTCACCATGTAGCAGGGTTAGGGGTGATGATATTGACATTTCATCAAAAATCAAGCTGCCAAGGCTGCCCACAATTCCCAGCCGTCGCTGCTTATCAGGATTGAGCCAACACAAGTGAATATAAGCTTGAAAGCCATCTGGGTATGTGAGTGTTAACCATACTAGATCAGCCAAACCTTGAGGCACAGAATCTGTATATGGACTCACCTCTGCTCCCCTGCTCCTATGCTCCCCTGCTCCCTGTAGCCACACCGTACCCGTTGCTTGTACTTGTACAGGAATTTGACCCAGCCAAGCGTTAAAGATTGCAATATCATGAATGGCTAAGTCCCACAGTGCATCAACATCTTGCCGGACAGGCCCTAAATGGGTGCGGGTGGCGTAGCCATAGCGTAAATCACCTAATTTACCCGCTTGTACTACAGTTTTTCCTTGCTCAACCGCTGGATGAAATAAATAAGTATGGTCAACCGTTAGTATTAAACGATGCTGTTCTGCTAAATGGCAAAGTTCCCGGCATTCTGCTGGATTGAGAGTTAGGGGTTTTTCTGCCAAAACATGGTATCCCTGTTGGAGAGCATCTTTAATTAAAGCATAGTGGGTGATAGCCGGAGTTGCGATCGCCACTCCTGTCAACCCTGGTACTGTCTTTAAATGCTGCCATTGAGTTGTTAATACTACATTCTCGTCTAAGTCAAACTGCTGTTTGACCGCCGCTAATCGTTCTGGATGTGGGTCGACTACAGCAACTACATTTACTTGGGGATGCGCTAAAAAATTCCGCAGCAGATGCACTCCCCAACGCCCAACTCCGATGACAGCAATTTTAATTTGATTTGTCATTAGTTATTAATCATTTGTCGTTTGTCATTTGTCATTAGTTATTTGTATACAAAGGATGAGGGACAAATGACCACTGACAATCAACTGATTATCGACTAATCGCCCTTGTTTTAAGCTCAGGGTATTTGCGGATTAGAAATTGCTAAAAAAGCTACTTTAGCTGCGGCTTGTTCAGCAGTTTTGATCGATCGCCCCTTACCTTCTCCGAGTTTGTTTCCGTGCAGCCACACTTCAGCCATGAAACGTTCTTGATTGCGATGTGGTTGAGTGACTTCCACAACCCGATATTCTGGTAAAACTTTAAATTGCGCCTGAGTCCATTCTTGGAGAGCAGCTTTGTAATTAAGTCTGGCAGGATCGAGGCGAATTTCTGTTGCTAGTTGGTGGAAGTGGGGATCTAGCCAAGAGCGAATCAATTCCAGATTTTGAGTACTTAAGTAAAGCGCACCCAGAACTGCTTCAAAAGCATCTGCCAGTCGTGACTCTAGACCAACTTTATCGGCGGTAGCACTACCAGCGACTAGTAAGTATAACTCCAAACCATAAACTCTGGCCAATTGGGCGAGGATGCGATCGCTCACCAACACCGAACGAATTGCCGCAAAATCCCCTACTGGACAATCGGGATAATTTTCCCATAACACAACAGCCGACACCAGCCGCACCACTGCATCGCCAACAAACTCTAGCTGTTCGTAATTTGCCGAATCAGAGACAGTGGGATGAGTGAGCGCTAAATCTAGCAATTCCCACTTTATAGGTGCTTCTAGCGACAAACCTAATTTTTGGACTAAACTTTCGAGTTGCCGTTGACGGCGTGGATAGGCAAGGGGCATTGCATGATAAGGGGAAGGGGGCAGAGGGGCGGGGGGCAGGGGGCAGGGGGAGCTATCTATACTTATATATCTAAATCTCTTGGACTATTACTCTAACAACTTTTTGCTACTTCTCTCTATCTAGCTTTTCTTGGATAGCTTGACGGCAAAATTCAGGAGGATCGTCTTTAGCTTTCACTTCTTCCTTCATTTCTTTAGTGACACGCAAATGTAGATATTCAGTTAGTGGTCGCTCTCTGTCCGTGGTGAATGGCTTTAAGTTATCTGGATTACCTTTATTTTTAGACATTGTATAGAAATACAAATAAATTTATTCTCCACGTGTATATCAGTGGAGAATGTTAAATCGATGGGCATTTTAGCCTGAGAAACTTGTTGCCCACCGATTTCCACTTTTACAAGAGGTAACTCTATTTTATGTTTACGCGCACAGAATTAGAAGTTAAAAGCTTGAGAGCGTTACGTGATTTATGTCTGATACAGTACGGCATCCAAGCAATAGGAAACCCTGCTGATAAGGCATCATACATTAATGCACTCCTGACCTTTCCTGTTATAGCCTGCAAGCAAGTGTCAGAAAATAAAGGATTGAAGTCTCCTATGCTTTCTCAAGTAGAAGTGCTAGAAGCGACACTAGAAGCTATGGGAACACCGACACCAGAGCAGTCAGCATTGCTCAAGGTGACGATGGAGGGGAGGAAACTAGAGTATCCAGCACGATACAGTCAAGAGAAACTGTTTGGACTCTATCGGGTTAAATGGCATTTGGATACAGCATTAGAGATCCTGGGAATGCTTTAAATGCTTTAGATGATGAATTAGCGATGTCTACGACGAGCTTCTCTACGAGACGCTACGCGAACGCTTACGCACAAAACCCGTACAAAAAATAATAGAGTACAAACCGTGAAAGGTTCATACTCCATTAAAGGGAAGAGAGCAGGACATAAGCCGGGTTCTGTTCTCTTGCGAGGGCAGTTATCTATCTGGGACGTTTGTTACCAAACGCCTCAAGCGGCTCTCATTGAGCGGAACTGGTAAAAGACCAACCGTAGTTCCTATCGCCTTGCTCCCAACCGGGGTTTACCGAGCCAGCACCTCTCGATACTGCTGGTGCGCTCTTACCGCACCTTTGCACCCTTACCAGATCAATTAAAAATGTAAAATTAAAAATTAAAAATTGTTCATTTTACATTTTTAATTTTTAATTTTTAATTGATCTGGCGGTATCTTTCTGTGGCACTATCCTCACGATCGCTCGCACTGGACGTTATCCAGCAAGTTTGGTCTTTCGGGAGTCCGGACTTTCCTCAAACCAGTAACTATGACTGATCTGCAACCGCCTGCGCCTACTCTCTCCTTAGATCCAGTGTAATCTTGAATGACGTAGTATGTTGACATGCTATTACTTTTTTTTATTCCAAGGTAGAGCGTAAGTCCAAGGTAGTTTTCTGACTGTGAAAGGACAATTGATAATACTAATGGGAGGAAAATCACGACCTGGGGCTAGACCTAAACGCACTTCAGATATCCTCAGCACTAGTTGCAGGGAAAAGTCCAACTCTTTTCTTCTGTTAAGAAAGTCGTTGTACAACTTTTTTTGCCCTTTTTTTAGCCCATTGATATCAATTAGTGGTTTTTTTGCTAAATAGGTTCCAGCTACTTGATCGCGCTCAAAAACATCTTCTGCTGTTACTGTTTCAGAAAGGGTTTTCTTGGGAGCAATCAGGCTAGGACTTTGGGGTACAGCTAAGTCGCGGGTTAAGTCTGGTGATTTCCGAATTACGCGGCGCGATTGCTTGCTATGTTCAACTACTAAAGAACTGTTGTCCCAGTCAACGTATATAGCAACCTGATCGGATTTATTTTCAATGCTAATTCCTAAATCTTTCAAATCGTCAATTGGGTATGAGGATTTGAGTTTAAAGGAAATTCCAATTTTATCATCGAGATTTTGTTCTTTGAGTTGCTCGTCAACGGTTCCTTTTTTAAACTCAAATTTAACTTGGTCATCGATGGATTCAATCATGCGGTTGAAAACGTATGAAACACCGATAATATAAATCGTCAAAACTACTAAATTCTGGTCGTTACTCCTCATAACTCAAAAATCTTAACTCCCGGTGCTAATGAATATATATTTGACTCATCGTTAATCTACAATTTTTAATTGCGCTTGATTTCTACAGAATTTTGCAGCCACCCTCTTCGCCAAAAAAAGAATAGCAAACTAAATGCGATCGCTAACATCACTGCCCAGCAAAGTGGATAACCCCAATACAAATTCAACTCAGGCATATTATATGGTGATTTCTCAGTATTGAAATTCATACCATATATTCCGGCCACAAAAGTCAGGGGAATAAAAATTGTTGAAACTACCGTTAGTACCTTCATGATTTCATTCATTTTATTACTCACCGCCGAAAGGTACACATCCATTAATCCAGATGATAGTTCTCGGTAAGTTTCTACCATATCCATCACTTGCACTGTATGGTCATAACAATCTCGCAAGTAGATTCGCACTTCTTCACCAATCAATTCACTACCATCTCGAATCAAAGAATTAATTGCATCTCGCTGGGGCCAGATAGCACGACGTAGTTGCAGTAATTCTCGCCTAATTTGATAAATGTTTTGTAGTGTTTGGGGAGTAGGTTTAACTATTACTTCTTCCTCTAACTCTTCGATTCGCTCACCATAAAGCTCCAGTACGGGGAAAAAGCCATCAATAATTGCATCTAACAGAGCATAGGCTAAATAATCTGCTCCTTGTTTACGGATGATACCTTTATTTTTTTCAATTCGCGATCGCACTGCTTCAAAGCAATCATGTTCTGGTTCTTCTTGTACTGTCAGTAAATAATTTTTTCCTAATATTAAACTCACTTGCTCGCTATAAAAACCACATGTTCTTTCCTTTGGTACTACCATTCGGGCAATGAAAAGTAATTGATCTTCATAATCTTCTGTTTTGGGACGCTCCGGCACATTGACTATATCTTCTAAAACTAGAGCATGTAACTTAAAAACGTTACCCAATCGTTGTAAGATGTCTTGACTACCTAAACCTTGTACGTCTACCCAAGAAACTGATTCCGATTCCAGATAAGAGACACACTCCTCTGGAGTTTCTATTTGTTCGCGTATGAAATTGGTTTGGTTATAGTCAATCAAAAAAATTATTGGTGGTGGAGCATCTGCATCAATAAAAATAGTTCCAGGTATAGCCCCTGGTTGGTGATGGAACTCGTCTTCATACAGCTTGGTGAGTATTTTAGGAAGGCGACGTATTTTTCGTGCCATGCAATATTACCTAATAGTCATTTGTCATTGGTCATTTGTTATTAGTAAATAACAAAGGACATAAGGATAACTTACACTTTATTTTACAAAAATTAATATAAAGACAGTAATTTCTATAAGCAATTATTTAGGTTGCTAATTTGGTTCTCACCCAGATTTAATCTGACGAATTACGAATTGGTATAACATATTGCCTCTGAATCAGCAATGCTACAAAAAAACAGTTTGCCTTGGCAAGACAAACTGTTTAAAAAATATTTATCTGGGTCAGCAGAAATTAGAACATACCCATGCCACCCATACCGCCCATGCCACCCATGCCGCCCATGCCACCCATACCGCCCATGCCACCCATATCAGGAGCAGGAGCAGCGGATTTCTTCTCTGGCTTTTCAACAACGATCGCTTCGGTGGTTAAGACCAAACCAGCAATGGAACCAGCGTTTTGCAAAGCTGAACGCACAACTTTGGCAGGGTCGATAATACCAGCAGCAATCAAGTCTTCAAATTCGCCAGTAGCAGCGTTGTAGCCAATGTTGAAGTCGCTATCCCGGACTTTCGAGACAATTACAGAACCTTCAGCACCGGCGTTGTCTGCTATTTGGCGCAAGGGGGCTTCTAGCGCTCGTTCGACAATATCAGCCCCAATTCTTTCTTCATCATTTTGTAAGGTCTTTTTAATCGCTTCTACCGCCTTAGCTAAGTGAATCAAGGTTGTCCCACCACCAGGAACAATACCTTCTTCTACAGCAGCTTTAGTAGCGTTCAGCGCGTCTTCAATCCGCAGTTTACGGTCTTTGAGTTCGGTTTCGGTTGCCGCACCCACCTTGATCACTGCCACGCCGCCAGCGAGCTTGGCGATGCGTTCTTGCAGTTTTTCTTGATCGTATTCAGAATCAGTTTCTTCCAACTGTCTGCGAATTTGACCAATCCGCTTTTGTACCTCTGGCTTGGTGACACTGCCAGCGACAATTGTGGTGCTTTCTTTGTCAATGGTGATTTTGCGGGCTGTTCCCAGCGCTTCTAGAGCAGCGGTATCCAAGCTTAAGCCGATTTCTTCCGAAATCAACTGTCCATCGGTGAGAATCGCAATATCTTCTAACAAAGCTTTGCGGCGATCACCAAACCCAGGCGCTTTAATTGCAGCCACGGCCAGTACACCCCGCGCTTTGTTCACAACCAAAGTTGCCAAAGCATCACCTTCGACATCTTCAGCAATAATTAGCAACGGCTGACCAGAACGGGCAACTTTTTCCAAAATCGGCACTAAATCTTGGATACTGCTGATTTTTTTATCTGTCACTAAGATCCGGGCGTTTTCAAATTCGACGATTTGCCGTTCGTTGTTGGTGACGAAGTAGGGAGAAATATAACCCCTGTCAATCTGCATCCCCTCGACTACTTCTAGTTCGGTGGTTAGAGATTTAGATTCTTCAACGGTAATTACACCATCTTTGGTGACTTTTTCCATTGCTTGAGCTAACATTTGGCCAACTTCTTCATCGTTACCAGCAGAAACAGTGGCAACTTGAGCGATCGCACTTCCTTCTACTGGCTTGGCTATTTTGGCAATTTCCAGTACCAATGCCTCAATAGTTTTGTCGATCCCGCGTCTCAAGCTAACAGGGTTACTACCTGCCGCGACGTTCTTCAAACCTTCTCGAATTAAGGCTTGTGCTAAAACTGTGGCGGTGGTTGTACCATCTCCAGCGACATCTTTAGTTTTTGAGGCCACTTCCTGGATGAGTCTTGCACCAGTATTTTCCAAAGGATCTTCTAATTCAATTTCCTTGGCAACAGTGATACCATCGTTGACAATTTGAGGTGCGCCAAATTTTTTCTCTAAAAGGACATTGCGACCTTTAGGCCCCAAGGTGATTTTTACAGCATCGGCAAGGGCGTTAACACCCCTTTCTAGAGCTCTCCGAGATTCCTCGTCAAATGCAATAATTTTCGCCATGTTTCATTTCTCCAGCGCTTCCATTAGACAATTTAGCACTCACAGCGCCAGAGTGCTAATCTCTCCTACCGCTCAAGTTACAAATGGAAATAAAAAAATTGATTAATATACAGGTGATGCTCATATTAGATACTGGCAGTAATGCTTGAATTGGGAGATGAATCTAGACAACTCCCTTAAAACCCTTGGTATTGCCGACCCTAGCGGCACCGGCTGGTTGGCAGTAGTATTTACGTTCCTTTTAGCTTGGGTTGTAACTTGGCGTTTAATTCCGACAGTACGCAAATTCGCCTTGCGGGTAGGTTGGGCTGACCAACCCAACGCCCGGCGACTCAACCGAGAACCTTTACCTAATGCCGGGGGGCTGGCTATCTACGCGGGCGTGATTGCCGCGCTGGTATTAGCTAGCCTTTTACGACCGATCGAACTCCAAAACGTATTGGCTCAGGTGCTCACTATTCTGTTGGGGGGTTCGATATTAGTCCTTGTGGGCTTTATTGACGATCAGTTTGGCTTACCGCCCTCTGTGCGATTGTGGGCGCAAATTGTCACGGCACTATTATTGGTAGCTAATGGCATCAGTGTCAAAGTCCTGTTTGGCACTCCCATCGACTCACTTCTGTCCATGTTGCTAACAGTACTATGGGTAGTAGGGATTACCAACGCCATCAACTTGATGGATGGTATGGATGGCTTGGCAGGAGGAATCAGCTTTATTACCGCCATGAGTTTGTTGGGCGTTGCAGCTCAATTTAACAATCGTGCCGCGGCAATCTTAGTACTTGCAGCTTTGGGAGGTGCTGCACTAGGATTTTTGCGCCATAATTTCCATCCGTCACGAATTATTATGGGTGATGCCGGAGCATACTTTTTCGGCTATGTCCTGGCAGCAACTAGTATTTTAGGAAAACTGCAACAAAACACAGTTTATGCGCTAATTCCTACGGTTTTATTTCTGTTGTTACCGGTGCTAGACACCACTCAAGTCTTTGTGCGGCGGCTACTAGCAGGAAATAACCCTCTCAGTACTCCTGGCAAAGACCACCTGCACCACCGCTTACTTGCTTGGGGACTCTCCCAGCGCAATGCTGCGTTTACCCTTTGGTCAATTACCTTAGTTTTCAACTTGCTGGCGATGAGAATACAAGGTATGAGTTTGGCTGTGATGCTGACAACCGCCAGTAGCATTATCCTGCTTTTGGGCTTTACAGTCTGGCAAAGGATACGCCAACAGCCTTAGTTACTGGTAGGGTGAGCATTGCAATGCTAGCCCTACTATGGTTTATTCTGTCCACAAAAAATTCAAGTTTGAGTTAAATTGTCTTGCAGCCAAACAACTAAATCTCCTTCTGTGGAAAAATCTAACAGTGCTTCGGCTAGATTTTCAAGCTGTTCAATAGATAACTGACTGATGCGCTTTGACAATTGCTGACTCAAATTACCAATGCGTCGTCGCAACTGGCGCATGACTACCTCTAGAGTCTGTTCTTGCCTGACTTCATCACGGACTTCTTCATAAACTTCATCATGGACTTCCTCACAAATTCTGGTAGTTTTGATATCAAAATCACCGAGTCCAAACATTATTATCAACTCCTGACGACTGATACGCGGTAGTTTGTAAACTACAATTGTTTCTATTAAATCTAGCACTTTTTTTGAAGTGCTTTATCGCTCAATTCCGAACGTGTCTTTGTAATCAAACTTTTGACTAATATGGGAGTTTGTTTTTTATTTACAACTACTAATTTAGATAATACCAATTCCCAAGGAATATTCAGTTACTTCTCCAAGCTCGTCTAAATATAGCCTCGTTACAAGTTGGCTTTCGAGTAAGACTCGATACGGTTGTACTTGGGTTGGTTCAAGGCTGCGGCGAGCGAATATAACTACTGCTCGCCAATCTGAAGTAGGTGCGTAAAGTCGTAAATACAGAAATATTTCTAAAAATAAACGAGCATAAAATTCATTATTTTTTTGAAATTGAACCTCTACAAAATAAATCGGCTGACGACTAGTGTCAGCAACAGGAAGAAAGACTCCATCAATGCGAAATGTTGTTTACTTTAATTCTACTGAAGCGAAATTATATGCATTTACTTCTGATGGTTGCAGATTAATTAATTCAAAAAAAGCACTGGGGAAAGTTTGAAATAAACGATAAAAAATAGAGTCTGTTTTCATAATTAGTCTGTCAAATTTTATTTAATAAGTTCGTAGTTGGCGCTAAAGCTCCAACTACGAAAAATCGCTACCCCTCAATTATTTAGCTCAACTATTTAGGCCATTACCATGCCGCCATCGACGTTAAAGACTTGTCCGGTGATGTAGGTGGCAGCGGGATCGGCAGCGAGGAAACGCACCATCCCTGCGATTTCTTCGGGCTGACCAAAGCGACCGAGTGGGATGTATTTCAGAATATCTTCGGGGTTGTTAAGATCGCTGGTCATGTCGGTGCTGATGAATCCAGGGGCGACGGCGTTAACGGTGATGCCGCGAGTAGCGAGTTCTTTGGCAACGCTTTTGGTGAAACCGATTACACCTGCTTTGGCGGCGCTGTAGTTGGACTGACCTGGGTTGCCCATTAGCCCTGCAACGGAGGTAATGTTGATAATCCGCCCCGATCGCTGCTTCAGCATAATTTTACTGATTGCGCGTGTACATAAGAAAACACCAGTTAGATTAAGGTCTATCACAGCTTGCCAATCTTCTGTCTTCAAACGCAAAAGCAGATTGTCGCGGGTAATACCTGCGTTGTTGACTAAGATATCCACACGGCTGAACTTTTCCATGACGGACTTAACTAGTGCGTCTACTTGAGCGCTTTTAGAAACGTCTGCTTGGATAGCGATCGCCTGACCTCCTGCTGCTGTAATTTCTGTAACAACTGCCTCAGCCGCAGCACTAGAATTGGCATAATTGACAACTGCGATCGCTCCTTGTGAGGCTAATTCAATTGCGATCGCTCGGCCAATTCCTCTGGATGCACCTGTGACAATTGCGACTTTATCTTGTAATAGTGTCATTTAATGTTCCTCAATCTTAGAAATACCGCGCTAATTATCTTATGGTGATTTCGGGAACATCTGAATATTGTCTGAGTAAAATCTCACTCTTGCGGGATGACAATCTTGCTGTCATGTTCCAAATTAGATAGCTAGATTTAGATAGCTAGATATAGCTATCCTGAATCAAACGCGCAGAAATAAGATCCTTGACTTGATAAAAGTCAGGGATCTGTGGATTGCAATTCTCACAAATCAAATAGGATTGCTATATAACTCGAATAACAAGAATTAATGTTTTACTATAATTAAATATCTATAGTTATTTATCTCTGAATGCATGAATAACTTGAAGTAATATATTCACCTGGCTGGATAGACTAGAAAGTTTTGCAGCTACAGCTTCGTAGATATAACTCTCGTGAACGCCTTTATAATTATTTGGTTGGTCAGGATAGGTTTAAATACATATCTAATGCAGATGCACGACCTAAAAAAAATACGTATTTTATTATAATAATTTAATATTTGGGGCTATTAAATCGTTCTATATTAACTAATTTAATCTTTTCCCAATAAAAACCCATGAACCTATACCTATTTTATTTTCTAAGAATTACTATTGAAACAAACAATTGAAAATCGGTGTGTGTCACATGGCAACTAAAAAGCAATTCAACAGTTTTGAAGAGATGCTGTCTGCTTCTGATGTACCTGTATTAGTAGATTTTTATGCTGACTGGTGTGGTCCCTGTCAAATGATGGTGCCAATTTTAGAGCAAGTCAATGCCCAACTAAAGGATCGCTTGAGGATTGTCAAAATCGACACAGAAAAATACACAGACTTGGCTACTGAGTATAAAATTGCTTCTCTCCCAACCTTAGTACTGTTTAAGCAGGGTAAGCCTGTGGATAGGATCGAGGGAGTGATGCAAGCACCGCAGTTGGTGCAATATCTACAAACAAAGGTTTAAGCTAACACTTAGAATTTTGATTTTAGTTCTTAGAGGCGCGAAATATCGCGCTTCTTTCACTAGATAGTAATTGTGTGCCTCTGTGAATCAAATTACTGTTGAACTGAACTTGTAGCAGATAAAACCTTAAGTAAATCTTAAGCATATTTACTTATACGTCTAGAGAAAGTAGTTTAGAAATTAGGATAGCTATATTGTATAGATATAACAAAATATCTTGACAAGAAAAGCAATATATGGATAAGCAGCAAAGACCTGACAAAGCTTATATTTGGGTAAATATTGATTTTGATAAGGTTAAACATAGAATAGATGCGGTGACTTGCCAGATTGAGCGAGTTATACAAAAGCACCAACTTTCAAATCAAACTGGTAAATCAGGTAAAAGAAATAATTAGGTTATCTGTAGGGCGATATCTAAGATCCTTGTATCTCATACATCTGGTATTGATTATAGAAAATTACAGGAATTACTAGCAGAACAAAAATGGCAGGAAGCTGATAGAGAAACTTACTCTACTATGCTCAAAATATGTGAGCGTGAAGAAGAAGGCTGGTTAGATGATGGCGAAATTAAAAGATTTCCTCGTCATGACCTTTATATTATTAATAAGCTCTGGGTTCAATATAGTGAAGGCAGATTTGCTTTTAGCGTCCAACAACGTATTTGGCAAGCCAAGAAAGATTGTAAGCGCTTTGCTTATAAAGTTGGATGGCTAGCAAGTCTTGCTAATAGTGAATGGATTAAATATGAGGAATATACTTTCACCTTAGACGCACCTAAAGGACACTTTCCATCTATATCTCGGTTAGTGGGTTTAGAGTCTACCTTAGTGGGGTTCAGCATCTAGTAAAGATTTTTTTGTCACGATACTAGTAAGACAGGGCAATATTATTATTACTGTGAATTTTGTTACCCAATCTCAAAATCCCCCAAGAAATTGGGGGATTTTGACTCCCTACTCCCAATCTCTTAAAAGGTAAAAGTAGTCCGAAGTACACCTACTGTTGTAGTGTCATTGTTGCTGTTACCTTCTGGGTTAAAGAGAACAAACGCACCAGGGGTAATGCTGATATTATCGGTAACTTGAAGGCGGTAATAGGCTTCTAAATGGTAAGGAGTCGCCCGATTGTCGCCTGTGGGGGTAAGTTGAGCAGAACCACCAGTATCAGTACGGAAAAGCGGCTGACCAAAAAGAATCCCGGCGGTGTTCCCTGGCTTGAATAAATCTCTGAAGTGAACTCCCGCCATCCAACTTGTAAAGGTGGTGGAAGCATTCACGCTATTTGAAGCAGCATCAACAAATATTGCTGCACCGTAACCAGATAATGCTATCTTGGGAGATAATCGCCATGTTACCGTACCGCCAACAGAATTGAGTGTGAGCGGTGTTCCAGTTGCAACCCCTGCTAAAGCACCGATATCACTAATAACTAATCCTGTAGCCAAAATATTGATTTCGTGATAACTGTGGGCATAGTTTAAACCAATATCCAGAGCGGGACTTGGCTTGAAGGTTAACTGTGTGGCAATAATACTACTACCACTAAATAAACCTGCTCCCAAAGGTGTAGTAGAAACTCCTGGTACTGCCTCATTAGCAGATTTTTCGGGTAAATTGGCATTTACGCTGCCGTATAAAGCTCTTAAATCCAAATTTGGCGAAATATTAAAAATAAATCCCGCCGCCGATGCTAAACCAGTACCCGAAGTTCCACCAGAAACCCGTAGCACAGGATTCAAGCCGGCGAAACGAGATATTGACTCTTGTCCTTCACCATAAAAAGGCGTAATTGCTGGGAAAGCATCTGATGTTTCCGCCGCAGTTCCCGCAAACAAGGTTAATTTATTAGCGACGGGAAAGACATACAGCAATTTGTAAAGCTGAACACTGTTTGCGCCAACACTCGACAAAGTGTTGACATTTAACCCCGGAAATTGCGGCTCAAAACTGGTACGAGCGCTACTTGCACTTAAAAGCGGCGAAGCTAATCCTAAACTTTGTTGTAAGCTACCCTGTCCATCGGCTCCACCCAAAAAGTTATAGGCTTGCAATCCAGTAATTAATGAATCTTTACCAGTAAAGCTAGTGGTGAGATTTAATCGCACTCTATTGACTAGGATGATGTTCGGGTCACTGTCATTAGGAGCGCCGCCGCTAGCACCAACACCAGCAATAATTACCTCACCATTGAGTTTGGTCGTAGTAGAAAACTGATTTGCTTCTAGTTCTGCTGTGCGAGCTTCTACAGCATCTACTCGACCTCGCAATGTTGCCAATTCCGCCGCAAATTGTTCTTGTAGTTTCTGCAACGTGGCTAAATCTTCTTTCTTGACCAAATCACCAGTTGCAGTGGCAATCAGTTCGTTGATTCGGTCTAAACAAGCATTTAAGCCAGCAGCAAATTCATAGCGAGTCATCGCGCGATTACCGCGATAGGTTTGATTGGGATAACCTGCGATACAACCATAGCGCTCAACTAAAGATTGGAGTGCCTGAAAAGCCCAATCAGTCGGCTGTACATCAGACAATTGGGATACGGATGTTACTTGTGCAAGTTTGTCTGAGGATGGAGATGAACTTGCAGGTTGTGCTGTGATTGGCTGCCAAAAGTTAACAGCAGAATCTACTCCTAAATCTTGATTTTTTTGCTGTTGATTGACTGAGGGTAAATTTTTTTGACTATCATTAGCTATCAGCAATTGACTGGAGATACTATTTGCTAAATTGCTTTGATGAGAATCATTTTTTTGATAGCTGTCATCATTTTGATTAACAACTACGTTTTTATCTGCAATTTCTAAACTAGGAAGGGCTTGCACAGGTAATAACCCGGCAATTAAACATAAAAATCCCATCCCACTAGCAGAAGCTAGTAGATATTTTGCCATCATAACTCCCAACACCGATAAGATAGTGGAAAAATTAATTGCGATTTTAAAATTGATTGATAAGTAAATTTAAAGTTAACAAGAGAGTCTTGTTAATTTTAAATTTTGGATATCAGGATTTTTTCTGAATTGACTTACCAGAACATCAGCTTATATCGCAAGTATTAAATTATAGTAAATACTATTTTTGGAAAGAATTAACAAAAAATTATATTGATAGTTTTTATAGTTACGATAGCAAATAATAAATAGTTTTTGAACAGTAAGCTCTGTAGGATTCCGGATTCATAAGACTTCCAAATTTTCTCTGTTCAAATCTAAAATTGGATTGCTATATTGACAAAATAATAATTAAAGAAGTCTGATTTTGTGATCTGACTTTTCACGGTATCTGGAAAATCTCTCTCTCTAAATCTCTCTCCTAAAAGGAGAGAGATTTTGAATTTTCCCCCTTCCCGCGTCGGGAAGGGGGTTAGGTTTTTGGTGGACTTTTCCACATAACGTGAAAAGTCAGTTTTGTGATAAAGAATACAGGTATTGAGCCAAAGATTTCGGCTCAATACCTACTAAAGAATAATTTATTCAAAAAAATTAGGAGACGGCGATCGCTCATCGATTTGGGTGTAGGTAAGATCAGGAGGAAAACGGTGGAAATAACTTTCAAGAATTTAATCCCACCAATAGGTAACAATGGCCGCATCACAATCCTGGTGAACATCTTCACCCCATAGCCCCCCTTCCAATCTAGTTCTCAGCCGACGCTTAAGCCGCAAACCGTAGTCTTCATTCGAGCCATCACTTACCTCTACTGAATCAGCTCGCCATTTTTTGCCCAAGTCTAAAAGCTCAGACACTTTTATGTCTTGGTTCTCTGTAAGGATGTATAACGTATCGGCAGGATAAGCAATGAAATGGATGATGCTGGTTTCAGGCATGGGACGATAGTTTGCCATTGCAAGTAGGGTATCGACCATACCACCAAAGCTTAAACCGTTTTCATCTGGTGCAAAGATTGGTTTTGTGAACAGAAAGCTTGACCATAAATTTCTGTGGTTGGAAAGGTCAGTAATTACCTCTTCCCCATCAAACTCATTGAACCGACGCTGCCAAACCAAAGCAGCGAAGAGTTCTTGGGGAGAATATGATTTCGCAATCAATTGGATTTTGCCTAAATCAAGCATCATATTGACGGTAAGTAATATTTTTAACAAAACATTTGTAACTACCCTTGCAGTTTATTTACCCAGTGCCTGCTATTCTTATAGTTACTTCGGTCTGTCATAGCAGATAGATTATCCTCAATAATGTTTTATTTGTGAGCGCTCATATACCATCGTGGTAATATGGGTGCTTTTACTTTATCGCTCATGGCAACAACTGTGCGGTTTAATTTTGAGGCGATGTCTGGTGTTTGGTACACTATGCTGAAATTGAAGCTTTAACTTGACCAAAACGGCGATCGCGATTTTGGTAGCTCAACAAAGCCTGATAAAATGCTTCTCTATTAAAATCTGGCCAAAGAATATCCGTAAAATACATCTCTGTATAGGCCATTTGCCATAAGAGAAAATTGCTCAATCGCATCTCACCGCTGGTACGAATCAGCAAATCGGGTTCTGGAGTATCTGCTGTGTAGAGGTGTTGTTCTACAAGACCTTCATTCACTTGTTCCGCGCTGAGTTCGCCTTGTTCCACAAGTTGAGCTACTTGACGACAAACTCTGGTAATTTCGTTGCGGCTACCATAATTGACTGCAACAGTAAAGTGGATTGCTTGATTGTTCAACGTCTCCGCCATTGAACGTTCCATTTCCATCTGTAGAGACTTGGGTAAAGCCGATAAATCTCCAATAAAGGAGATTCGTACACCTTCTTGATGCATTTGAGCCAACTCGCGGTGTAGTAATCGCTCAAACAAATGCATCAGAAAATCCACTTATTCAATGGGACGCTGCCAATTTTCTGTTGAGAAAGCATAGGCTGTCAACGCTTTGACTCCCCAATCTTTGCAGCAACGCAATAGTTCTTTGAGCGTACTTGCTCCTTGCCGATGTCCAGCAATGCGCGGTAATCCTCGGCTGGTTGCCCATCGGCCGTTACCATCCATGATGACAGCGATATGTTGGGGTATTTTTTGAGGGTTTAAATCGCTGGGTAATTTTGATTTGTTATTTATCATTTGTCTTTTGTCCTTTGTTATTACTGATGATTAATTTCAAATAAATTTTGTAAATACTCTGGGGTTAAGCTATTGTTCCAACTCCACAGACGACGCATTGTATAGGTGAAGGTGAAGAGGAGAGTTGCTTTGTTGGTTAATGACCAAGCATTCCAGTTGAGGGTAGCCATCATGCGGCGGAGAGTACGCATGAGGTTGTTACGCTGATAGTTTTGCGATCGCGTTTTGATTAGCGTGCGTCCAATTCGCATCAATCCAGTATCAGGGAAAGCCCAGACTCCAAACCCCCAGAATTTGGTCATGTGATTGATTTCATCCTGTGCTAATTCCTCTAGAACATCCTGGAGTGCGCCAGTAGTATGAGCCATCAACCAAATATAAAGACAGGTAGCACCGTATTCTGTGGCAATGCGGTGTAAGCCGTGGCGATATAAGTCTTCGTGAGCATCATCTGTGGGAAGATAGCTTCTAACAGTCCGAAGTTTTGGGGTAATTTTCTCGCCTATTAATTGGGTGTAGACTTTGATTAATGCAGGTGTGTGCTGACGTTCTTCCTTCTCCCACAAACCAAGTTCCAGCAGTTCGCCATCTTCACGGACAGTTCCACCAACAAACCGAGCCATTTGAGGATGCAATTTTTCCAAATACTGGCGACTGGTTTGGGTATAGGCGCGAATGGGGGCTTCTGTATGCATCGCACCTATCAATATAGATAAAAATACCTCTGCGTCTAAGCCGATAATTTGATTGCGGTTAATTGTTTGCCAGTCGATGAGTTTCCAAGGACGGGGTTGGGGATTGGCAAACTGTATCGGTAAATCTTGTAAGCGCTCGTGTAGTTTTTCGACTGCAATATATCTGTCTATGAGTGAACGAATGCGGCGCTGTGTTTGCAAGTAATCAGGACTAGGATAGCTTTTACCTGCTAAGTCTTCTGTGATTGGGCTGAGGGTGTTAAGCATATTTTTATACTTAATTTTTTATCTCTATGCCCAATAGCCTAAGCGATCGCACTTGCTTTTGTCAGTCGGCTGAAGTCGGCAGTTTTATGTGATAGGTTGCAAAAGTCGGGGAAAAAGTTGGTTATAGAAAATTTGGGTTTCAAACCTCGCCCTTCTAATACCAATTTAATGTGAAGCTGCATAGAAAAGAGCTTCGAGAATAAAGTTATAAGAAGAGATAGATATTACCTGCTCAAGTGTAAGTTGATCAAACTTAGGTAATGAAACAGCCCTGCTTACCAAGGGGAGTTAGAGGGGGTCAGAAGGACTTGTGTATACACTGTAGCTCCGACTACGAGAGGGACAGGCTTGCACTTTCGTTCAAAGCAGGGAAAGGTGCATCAAACTCACGTTAAACTACAATAGGTAGTAACCTCAGAGAGAGTTTCATGAGTAATTTAGTTATAAAAGTTGCTGAATTACCTAAAGATTTTCCGGCAATTAAAGCAATTAGAAAATCAGTTTTTCAAGAAGAACAAGGGGTAGATCCCACTTTAGAATTTGATGGCAAAGATGAAATATCCGATCATCTAATTGCTTATTTAAATGTGGAAGTTGTGGGTACTGCCAGAATCAGATATTTAGATGATAAAACTGCCAAAATAGAAAGGTTAGCTGTTTTATCGACAGTTAGAGGGCAAGGTATTGGTAAGAAAATTATGGAAAATGCCCTACAGGTGATAGCTAACCAAAATATTCCAGAAGTAGTGATTCATGCTCAAGAATATGTAAAAAATTTATACAAAAAACTCGATTTTGTAGAGGAAGGAGAAATATTTGAAGAAGCCAATATTCTCCATGTGAAAATGAGAAAAAGATTTTCACAGTTAAAGTAAAAATATTGTCTATGTATATTTTTTCATAAAAATGTATTTTTATGAGCAATTAACTAAAATATTTCATTAGGATTGACTCTAGCTGGACTATCCGAACTGGCTTTACAAGGTAGTCATTAACACTACCTGGCATCATGGCAATTTCCTCCTCTAAAGGTTCGCGAAAGGTCATCATTACAATCGGCAAATGTTGGCGATAAGGCGCTTTTCTAAGGATATTCAGCAAATTCCAGATATGAACATCCTTTACTAACTGGGAATCAAAAAAAACTAAATCTGGTTGGAAGCTTTGTACCTGTTTCAAAAAATCGTTACCATTATCTATCCACTTAACTTTGTAGCCAATTGTGTGGAGATAATCTTGCAACACTGTTGCTATGTTTTCATCTTCTTCTACAAGCAAAATAGTTTGATTTGTGGGGATGTTTGAAGAAGAGGAGGACGAGGTAAAATTTGCTTCCTCTTCTGTCTCGTCTATCTCATTTGTCTCATCTTCCTCATTTCCCGAATGCTCTGGATTTGGTAGAAACAGAGTGAACTGACTGCCCTTTCCTACAGTTGATGTCACGGTAACATCTCCACCATGTAAACGCGCTAATTTCCGCGTCAAGGCTAAACCCAAACCAGTGCCTTCATATTGCCGATTTAATCGACTGTCAAGCTGCTTAAACGGTTCAAATAGAAATTGAAACTGACTTGAGTCTATACCAATGCCAGTATCTGAAACTGTAAACGTTATCCCTTGTGGCACTTTTTTGACTACCAGCGATACTTCACCTGCTGGGGTAAATTTAATGGCATTGGTGAGCAAGTTGAGTAGCATTTGCTTGATGCGCCGCTCATCAGCAATACAAATATCAGCTTCTCGGTCAATTTCATGTGTGAGTTGCAATCCCTTTTCTGAGGCGCGATCGCGCACTGTCCAGATGGCATAATTACATATATCTGCCACTGACAAAGATGATAGTAACAGTTCCTCTTTACCAGCTTCTACCTTAGATAAGTCAAGGATATCGTTAATTACTGCCAGCAGATGTTCACCACTACTATATATACAACTTACATATTCGTTCTGTTTTTCATTGAGAGAGCCAACTATTTCTTGTTGCAGTAACTGTGACAAACCCATAATCGCATTGAGAGGTGTCCGCAACTCATGGCTCATGGTTGCTAAAAATTCACTTTTTGCTCGACTGGCAGCTTCTGCTGCTTCTTGAGAGGCGCGTAGTTTCAACTCTGTTTGCTTACGTTCAGTAATATCCTCAATCATCGCTAGAAAAAACTCAGGTTCACCATTGCTGCCTGGTATAACAGAAACAGAGATATGAGTCCAAACTAAGCTACCACTTTGATGCTGGCAGCGTCTTTCTATCTCAATACGATGTCTTTCAACAAGCTGTTTCTGATGGTTGGAGGGTTGTAAAACATCCCTCGAAGTTCTCTTTAAGTCTGTTCTAATTCCTGACATCAGTCGTTTGTAAAGTTTTAAATCCTCCCTTTCTATGGAAATGTAATCTGTAAAGCGCTTGCTGTATAACTCTTCTCGGCTGTATCCTAAAATCTCGCACAGTGCCAGATTAGTATCGACTATCTGCCCTTTCATATCTATCAGGCCAATGCCGATAGAGGAACGCTCAAAAATCGCCCGAAATTGCGCCTCACTCTGTCGCAGTGCTTCCTGTACGACGTTTCGCTCGTTCGCTTCTATAGCCAGCGTTATAAAATCTGCAATTGAGCCAGCAAAACTCTCTTCTTCTAAAGTCCATTGGCGACCTTCGCCTATGTGTTCGTGACACACTACGCCTACCAAATGACCCTCTAGCCAAATTGGTGCATCTAGTATAGATGTGATGCCCAAAACTGAAAGATAAGACTGTGATAATTCTTGGGTTCTGGGATCGTTTCTGGCATCATCTGCGGCAATAGTACGCTCCTCTTCTAAAGCTTGGAAATAAGCAGGAAAATTTGTTTTTAAAAGCGAGTTACCAAAAGTATGCTCCTTAGTTCTGACATCATACAAATTAACGCATTCAATTTTTGAACGTTCTTCATTATATAACCATACTCCCACTCGCTCTACTAACAGCGTCTGAGCAGCGGTTTCTGTTATTTCCCTCAACACGGCATTGAGATTACCTTGCTGAAATGTCTTGCTTCTTGCTAGTTGCACCAGCGTCTGGCTTTGTTTTCGCCGACTATTTTCTCTGATTTGTAAAGCCTCTTGGGCCTGGTTGTGGTCTGTAATATTTCTAGCTGACACCACCTGCATTAGTTGCCCTCAAGAAGAAATAATTTGGACTTGCAATTCTACGGAAAAAGTAGAACTATCTTTGTATAACTACAATTACTTGATATGGTTTTTCATAACCGGAAAGTATAATTTTTCTAATCAAATTTTATAATTCTGGCTAATTAGTTATAAGCTAGATTTTGCTGATTAATTCTGTTACTTCATACTATTAATTTTTGCCAGGGGATAATTAGCATTTGAAGTAATTTCACTATTAAGTAATTCTACTATCAAGTAGTATAAGTAGTATAGTATTTTTAATTTGAAACTGGGGAGTGGTAAAGATTCTTCTCAATACCCAATCCCCAGTAGAATTTCTTGCTGAGTACTGACTAGCAAAATACTCTTGATTCTCCTAGAGAAAGATACCTAATGGCTCAAATTCTGCCAAACTTAAGGTAATGGCAGCTTTTACGGAGGTGGAGCGATGACAGATAGTGATGTAAGAATTGTTTCCCTGATTCCCGGTGGAACAGAGATTTTAGCGGCACTAGGGTTGGTTAATGCTATTGTGGGGCGATCGCACGAATGCGATTACCCTCCAGAAATCCTCAATCGCCCCATTTGTACCCAAGCACGTTTAAACAGTGATGCCTCCAGCAGCCAAATTCACGACGAAGTGAACAATTTATTGCAATCTGCTCTTAGTATTTATGAAATCAAAACAGATGTTTTAGAGCAGTTGCAGCCTACCCACATTCTCACTCAAGACCAGTGCGATGTTTGTGCTGTTAGCTTACACGATGTTGAAAAGGCAGTTGCTACACTGATTGACAGTAAACCTCAGATTATTTCTTTACAACCCAATATTCTCCCGGATGTTTGGGCTGACATTGAGCGAGTCGGCAATATCTTTGGTGTAGACTCGGTAAAAGTCTTAGAAAATTTAGAAGCTCGCGTCAAAATCTGTCAGCAAAAAATCCAAGGACTTTCTTTAGATGAACTGCCTACCGTCGCCTGTATCGAGTGGACTGATCCTTTGATGGTCGCCGCTAATTGGATTCCTGAATTAGTTAACTTAGCAGGAGGACAGTCTCTATTTTGCGCTACAGGTCAGCCTTCTCCGATCTTGCCGTGGGAAACACTAGTAACAACTAATCCCGATGTAATTGTTTTTATGCCTTGTGGCTTTGATTTAAACCGCACTCGCAAAGAAGCCAATTTATTAACTCAACGTCCAGAGTGGGAAAAACTACACGCTACCGCAGCTGGTAGAGTCTACATTACTGATGGCAATTCTTACTTTAATCGTCCAGGGCCACGACTGGTAGATTCTCTAGAAATTTTGGCCGAAATTCTGCATCCAGAAATTTTTCAATACGGCTACAAAGGAACTGCTTGGGAACTTTTGTAAATAAGAATTCAGAACTCAGGAGTCAGAATTCAGTATTAATTCGAGTCCGATGGTTACTGAGCTTGCGATGCCCTGAGCTTGTTAAAGGGTCGAATTACTAAGTGATACTGGTTAAAAACTTTGCTGGGTTCCAATACCCGACGAAGGATAATTCTGATTTCTGGATTCTGAATTCTTCTTCAAGGTGTTTGCTCAGAATCTGCCGATGGTTCATTGTTAAATAACAGCAGGCGTGCAGCAAGAATGGCAAATCCTACAGCCGCGATCGCTTTTAAAACGCGTGTAGGTAATAATTCGGCTACTGCACCCCCTGCTAACGATCCCAACAGGCTTGTCAACAGCAATGCGCCTGCTGCACCGAAAAATACTGCACGTGGAGAATTAGAACGTCCTGAAAGTGCGATCGCCGCTAGCTGACTTTTGTCACCCAATTCTGATAAAAAAACCGTAATAAAGCTCAGTCCTAAAAGATGCCAATCCATATAATTAAGGGGCAGTGGGGAATTTTTCTAATGACTAATGACTAATGACTAATGACTAATGACTAATGACTAATGACTAATG
>NZ_JABXKO010000117.1:0-13062 GCF_017114965.1 Nostoc sp. JL31 | reverse complement strand
AGTTTACTTTGACGCATTCATTGACCTTGCTACAATTCATATCTGGATTAACAAAATATTATTAGTGGGATAGGTTCATGTATAACGACGAATACGACAATTTAAGTTTTGAAGAACAATTACACCTGACTGAATCACAAATCAGACAGCGACATAATCAGGAGATGTTCTTGCGTCGAAACGCCCAATTGTTGCAGCAGGAGTTAGAGCTTGAAGCCGAACTGTTAGAAGAGAATCCAGAGTTAGCCCAAACTATTCACGCTCTCAGCGGGAGATTCAGAGTAATCAGCGAGGGCTAGAGAATGTTTTAGGTTCAGAAGAGTTAGCCTCAAAAGAGCAAAGTGTTTGGAGTAAGTTTTTTCCGGGATTGGGAGGTAATTATGGCGTGGGCTAAATCAATTTCCTTAGATGTTGCTAACAAACTTTTTGACGTAATTGGAGTTTCTTTTGAGCAGTAACTTTTACTCAGCATTGGCTCAACGTCGTGCTATCCATGTACAGCACTCTAAAACGCTGTTTGGCGCAGTTCTGGAAATACTTTGGAGACTTTATTCAGAAGATAATCGCCATAAGTTCCGTGAAATTCATGGACACTAGCTTTATCCCAGCGATCGCTTTGATCGTCATTCACTACTATGCCGTTGAGTTCAATGGGTTTGACTTCAATGTTGAAATTGGGATCAAAGAAGAATGGAAATGACAAGCGATTACTTGTTGATCGGTTCTGAACGCGGTGGGGTGTTGAGCGATACAGTCCTTGTGTCATACGATCGAGCATATCCCCAATGTTGCATACGAATGAACCAGGAATAGGAGGTGCATCTATCCAACCAGACTTTAATTTGACTTGTAATCCACCGACATCATCTTGTTTTAGTATAGTCAATACTCCATAATCTGTATGTTCGCCAACGCCCCATTTAGATTCAGATAATGATGAATTAGGAGGGTAATTGAAAATCCGAAATAATATCAATGGGTTTTTCGTATAAAGGTCTGCAAAGTAGGACTTTTCTAACCCCAAACTTAGAGCAATACCAGCCATTAGGGCGTGTCCAAGTCTGGTCATTGAGTCTATATAATCCAGCACTGTTTCCCGAAATTGGGGAATATTGGATGGAAAAAGATTTCGACCGTGCATTGGTACACCAGTTTTCACAAGTGGGTGGTCTGATTCTAGTTCTGTACCGAAATAAATACCTTCTTTTAAGTCCGGTCTACCTGATGTCAACTCATTACCCACGGGGAAATATCCTCGCCATGCTTTACCACCAAGAGCCATCCGAATCTTCAATTTTGTTTCTACATCCTGCGCGAAAAACTGTTGGCTGAGATGTTCTAACTGCTTTTGTAGTTGCTCATCAACTCCATGTCCGACGATATAGAAGAAACCGTAATCTTGGAGAGCTTGTCTAATTTGGTCTGCAATTACATCACTGGAGTTGCTACTTTGAGAAACCAATGGACTAATATCAATGACGGGAACTTCTGAAAACTCTTTATCCACAACTTGTAAGATTGTCATACTCTGTTTTTTTTAGTCGTGCGTAGACTAATAACTAGACTACATAATAAATTATATCGAGTACCTAACTTTGACGACCCTACTATTCCTCAGATCATTCTTAAACCCTATCGTGTTGTCTAAACACAACTGCTGGAGCAAGACGCAATCTTCATATTTTAGACGCTTTCTTTACTTCTTTATATCTATGAAACATTTATTAGAAATCAGCAAGATGTAGAATCTTTCTTAGAAAATGGGGATGCAATCAAATCCTGGTCAATATCAAATAACTCTATAAAAGCCTCAATCGCATCAGGTAACTTTTTCAAGTTTGCTGGGACAGGTGGTTCAACTAAATCTTCTTCATCTTCCCCTTCTTCAATTGCTATTGAAGCTGCTTTTAACCAAGCCAGATAGAAAACTCAGTAATCTCCTTGTAAAATATCATCACGCAATTGCACTAATTTCGCTAGCCATCCCTCTCCTTCTATCCAATTTCCATATTCTTCATCCTGGATACTGATATCCACAATTACATAGTTTGTGCTACTTGATACTGTAATTTTATCAGCTAAACAATAAGGCTCAAAAACTGATGGAGCAACTACAGTTTTAGGGAAACGAAACATTAATTGTCGCGTCCCCCAATTCGCCATCTATAACATGATGTCGAAATACTTTTCTAGAACTTCCTTGGGTTCACCTCGAAAGTCTCCATAGCTGTAGGTAAAAATTGCGTTTGTTGCACTCAGTTGTACACGGCTCGATAAACTACTTATATATGCTTGTTCTGATGTAGTTAATGGTCGGTCTAATGCCTAAGAAAAACGAGGTAAAATCGGAAACATCTACTATTGTAGTATCGCCACTTTCAGATGCAGCAGAACCCCAACTCGTAGGAAATGCTGAAGATGTGGCTCAACCAATGGAAAATTCCCTGGATAGTGATGACATCTTAAACTCACTCAAAACCATGACGATCGGGTGATAGTAACCTATAGCCTTACTCTTGAATATCAAATGACAATAGTTATACACTAACATTAACTAAATCAACATCAGCAAGCCATATTGTTCTGCTTTGGGTAGACACTTCTTCTAAAGTTGGGGAGCGCCACTCTACCCCATAAAACCAATTATCTTTGAGACTAAAAATTCCTTGAATAATACGGCGTGTCGGTCGTTCACCGAAATCAACCTCAACTATGTCCCCCAATCTAAAAGCTGGAGTAGAAACAGTGGACTTTTCTAGTACATTTGTTGTATGAAATTCTTGTTCAGCTAAGTAGAGAGTTTCATTCTGGCAAACAATTGCATAAATCCATTCTTGTCCTGACCACTCAACACCACAGCAATAACCTGATAAGTCTGAGATTGGCAACAAAACTTTTTCTAACATTCTCACTGCTAGTGGATGCATTTCCTTACCCCACCCAGGAGAAATATGCCAACAGGATTCTAAGGCGGTAATTTGGTTAATCATCTGGGAATGTAGTTCTCTTTTTTATACATACACTCTCTTGGAGCAGTCTGATCCGGAATATAATTTAAATTTCGGGAAGCTAACGCAACAGATGGGGATTCAAACCCAATCAATTCGAGAGCCTTCCAATTTGAGAAGACTTTACTGATTCAGTAATTCGTAACTAAGATAAAATTGTTTTGGCAGTGGCGATCGCCTGCTCCACACTCTCCACAATATAAACATTTTCTGGCGACAGTTTTTTAAAGAAAAGTTGACTTTCTTCATCATTATTCAACAAAATTACTTGCTTATTTGCTTTCAAAGCTAGAGCAATTTGTGAAGCGGTTTCTGCACCCAGACCGCAAGCAATTATCACATCACTGGTAAGAACATTAATATTGTTTCTAGAATTACCCATGTCTGTGAAAATAGCAATATCTACCCAAGAGGAAATACCATCTTTATTCTCACCTGGAAGAATACCAATAGTTAAACCATCAGCAGATTTTGCACCTTTACTTACTGCATCCATTACCCCTACATTTCTACCACCAGTGAGCAAAACCCATCCTTGTTTGGCAATTACTTGACCCAATATATAAGCATTTTGTAAATCATTTGCTGTCGCATTTTCTCCTCTCCCCATAACCCCAATAATAATTTTTCGCATAAAATTTCAGATGATACTGTTTTTGGGCGACAAGTCAAAGCTGTCTCCCTAAAAGGGCTATTGACTGAGACGTTGGGAAGACAGCAATCACGCTCAAAGGGCAGTGAAGCGCGTTCGCCTCACTTTAATAGTTTTTTGCCTGCTCATCCAAAAAACACCATAACCACTGTTCTCCTAACTCAGCCAAGCTAATTACTGAATGTCCAGTTTCTTCATCTTGTTGCCAGTAAAGCACGTTATTTGTGTAATATTTATAACTCAATATTTACCTTCCCCCTACCGTTGCCATATCCTGCCTTAAGAACAGCAAGCGCTACGGTTTTGCAGTATATAGTCCGAGTAAACAGTGTTATTTGTATCAAAAGAGCAGATCCAGTAAGAGTATATCTTTGAATATACCCATATATGAATATGCTTTACTCCTTTCATCTCAGCAATTAGATACTTGTTCAAGATTTATCTGAGTATTTTAATGTTATTGATTGGTCTTAATGCTTGGTGTAAGTAGTGACGTGCCAGAACTCGAAGGTGAAATCGGCCTTTATAAGGGAGTGAGCAGCAAGGTTGCTAGTGTTGCAAATTTCTTCGGTGTGTCGGAAATCCTCGCGATCATCGGTCAGTCCAGCGACATTGATTGTACCAGAGCGGACGCTCCAAAAGCGCAGCTCATCGGCGGTCTCCTGAGCGAGAATACACGCAAAGCGAAGTTTGCTTCGGTAGTTACGTATGTTACTGCGAACGGCCCACCAGTTCTGACTGTGCACGGCACTGAGGAGCGCACGGTTTCCTACGCTCAGGCTGCTCGTCTGGAGACAGTATTACGAAAGGTTTGCGTATTGAGTTATTTTGTTACTGTCAAAGGTGCTGGGCATGGTGACTTTGGTACTTTGGTACTGCCTTTAGACAATAGAGTAAAAGCCTTCTTCGATAAGTATCTACATAGGCAATGCGTAGAAGTTTCGACTGCAATGATAAATTGGCGTAAGTTTCAGGAGAATAAAGATGACAAATGACCTAAATTCATACTTACCTGTACCAACTAAACGAAAATTTGCAGCCACTTTCGGTGTAGTAAGACCAATTAGCTTTTGGATACAGTTAGCATTAGGCACCGTTTCTATCTTGACTTTGTTACTGGCTATATTTAGCCGCAACGTCACTGTCCAAACAACAACGAATTCGGTTATGGGTTTTGGAGTATTTTTGGGAATTATTGGAATTTTAGTGCTGTGTTTCCGACTTTACTGGATGAACCGCTACAGACGTTTAGACAAACTTTTACAGTCGCCTAATCGGGAATTACATCCAAGTAAACAGGATGTAATTCAAGTATTACAAATTGGGTTAATTGTCAGTTTTATAGGGCTATTGTTAGCTTTTTTAGCATCTGAAGTGACTGTTATTGCTGTATTAGCGAAAACCCTAGCTCTGCCTCAAACAATAGCAGTCTATAGACCTGAAAATGTCATTCGGTCTCTAGATATTTTTGTGGTTTTGGCAAATGTCAATCTGATTGGCGCTCACTTTGTCGGAGGCGCTACTTCGCTTGGGCTGCTTAACTGGTTAGAGCAATAGTCAGTAAAACGATACACTTAAAAAAATTCCTTGTATATTTTTAACTGGACAATTGCTGTTCGATTTCAAAAGCCCTGAGAAAAATCCAGGGCTTTATTTACAGGGAGTTTATTAAATACTGCACCCTGACATTTTGCAAAAGGAACTTTTGCAAGATGTCTTAATTAGGCACTGAGCCAATCCAACCCCCTCACAAATCCAAAGGCATCAATTTGTGAAACTATACAGTTTTGACATATTTATCACACAACATTGACATAAGTGTAAATAAAATCTTAAAAAAAAAAGAACTCTTAATTAATGAACTAATCTATTGGAATTCGGAATGAGTCAAAAACTTAACTGACTTAATTACACACAGTTGAGTCGGGAAAAAATAATCATTTGAATTTTACTTCTAGTATTTCTCAATTATGAACCTTAACCCTAACCTCAAAGATATACCCCCAAATTCTCCCCGCCGTCAAATTCTCAAAACTGCTCTTACCTTTGTGACTGGCGGAAGCACGACATCATTGGTTTCTTTTTTGATGCCTAAATCCACAAAACCAGCACAAGCAATTGTTGTGCAACGACCAAATGAGTTTGAGCTTGAGGGCAAAGGCACTCAGATAAAGTATTCAATTCTCAATGAAGTTTCACAGCTTGATTACAGAACACAAAACATTTACCAGCATTTTAGTGGCGAGCAAATTCAGACATTAGATACTGATATTGGTACACTACTGACGGTAATTATTAGCAAACCACCAAACCCTGACATTGGAGGAAATATAGTCAAACTGAGCTTCTTGTTACCAATTATCAATCTAGCTATCGGCAAAAAAGAAACTTCCTTCATTACTGAAGCCATTTTGACGACTCAAAAAACATCAGGATTTATCCGTACTCCCCTGTTTGGACAATTACAGTCATATCAGACTTTAGCGCTCAGAGGAACCGCTAGATACCACTAGTACCACAAGGCGGAATTCAAAATAATTATTAATTTATCATTCATAATTCCTAATTAAAGTTTGATTCCCCTGCCTCCTTTGCAACGCCAGCTTACCCATCTCACTGTTAGAGCATTGCTCCCCCCCCCCCGATATTTTGTGCTGCTGCCTTTGTTTTCCTGTTGCTAGCCACCATCCCTCCATAAATTTAGTTCGCCATAAACATTGATATCAAATGTAAATTCAATATCAATGTAGTTCTTGCGATATCCTGTGGGCAAAGGTGCAAAAGGTGCAGCTCGCTGTATCGCATTCATTGCTACTTCATCAGTCACACGAAATCCAGAGGTTTGTACAATATTGAGATTGTTAACTTCACCTGAACGATTAATAGTGAAGTTAAGCACCGTTCGCCGATTAGACTGGCTCATTCCTGGTAGCCACTGCTGCTGAACGCGTTTCTTTAATTTGTTTAAGTAAGAGGTGAGGTCTACATCTTGACTGCTGGCATCAACACCAGAAGTCCCAATGCGATCGCGGTTGGAATTAGGCACATCTGCAAGTTGATCGCCGCGATAATTCTGACTAGATACACCCACAGTACCACCCAACAAACTTGCCGCACCTGTTTTTAGAGATGACTGAGCTTGAGTCGGTGTTTGCCCACTGAATCCAACTCTCGACTGCCTTAACTTCTTCGGATTCCTGGGTACTGGTAGTGTCGTAGCTCTTTCAAATGCTGTTTTTCCCAACTGGGCTGGCTGTGGTCTAGTCACGGGTGCTACTGCAATTTTCTTAGAATTAGGTAGTTGTGCCGTGGTTGAAGGTGCTGAAGGTATTTGTTTTGGGTTAAGTACTAAAGGTGTTGTCAAAGGTGCTGTTTTCAGATGCGGAACTGGCTGTGCCGTAGTAATCGGTGCTACTGCAATTTTTTGAGAGTTAGATACTTGCGCTGTAGTTGCAGATGCTGAAGGTCTTTGCTTTGGATTGGGTGCTGTTTTAAAAAATGGAACTGGCAGTGGTGTGGTCATTGGTACTACTGCAATTTTTTGAGAGTTAGATACTTGTGTCTTGCTTGCAGATGCTGATGCCGTTTTTGGAGATTTGAATTGCGGTTGTTGACCAGATCGATTTGGTAATTCCGTTTTCTGCTGCTGCCGTCCTGTCTGGAATACCTTGAGAGGAGATGAGGCTGTTAAGTCAAAAGAACGCTCGTTATCGGCTTTCTGTCCTACCAGATTCGCTGACTTCACCACAGAAATAGGTCTTTTTGGCAAAGCTTTACCGCCAGCAAGAGAATTTTTGGTAGCCCTCAATGAGGAAGGAGAAGTTATGTCTGTTTTCTGAGGAGGAACTTCAACTATCTCGATTGGAATCTCTTGGCTAATTTCTTGCTTCGGCTCATGCATCAAAGCTCTGTACCAATATTTGCTCCCCACTAAAAAAATAGAGTGTAGCAGGATAGAAGTAACTACACCTTGCACCATATCGAGAGGGCGCACACTCCGATGGTACAGAAATTTATCAAATGAAGCCATGTGATTGTACTTTCTTTAATAGCATCCTCAGCAGTCTATTTATAGAGTACAAGTTTCTGTTATTTTCGGTTGTCTATAATTCCTCGCACAAGCAGGGAGGCTCTTGAGGTAAGGGAAGAGAAAGAAATAAGTGTATAAGTAATCTATTTCAGTAGTAAAAAATACGCTTATTTATCTCTTTACTCCCCCAGCAATAACTGCCTATTTCACGAGGATCTCACTTTTTCGCGTTGCTCTCCTGGCTATCTTGTATCTAAGACTACCTAAAAATTCTGCGGTGGGAGTGGCTGTCCTTGGCTCTTTGGAACATTAACTACGTTTAAAGCTTTGGCAATTGCAATAACGTCATTATCTAATATTTGAGCTTTAGGATTGCCAGGACAACTGATATCTTGCGACTGCTGATCGGCTAACTTAATGGTAGTTATTGTACCAAAAGAAACAGATTTTACGCAACTTTGTTGAACTGGTAAATTAGATAAAGGTTCAGCAATCTTCACGTCACGAAAGAACTTTTTTGTGAGTTTTTGGGACAATTTACCTTGATGAGAGCCTTTCCCATCAACATAATTAACTTCTCCAATCGGTGATACGTAAATCCGGTATCCAATCGTATTTGTAGAACCACTATTGACGATAATTGCAACGTTTAAGGGTACAAGTGCCATTGCTAATTGAGACGAACAAAGCAAAAATGATACACCTGCTAACCCTAGTAATCTTTGAGAAAAAATCCGATTCATATAATAAATTTCCTCATTCTCATTTATGAGTCTTGATTGTCAAAATTTTATCACTTTTATCTCGATAAATTTCTTTTATTTCCTGACTTTAAACAAGCTTTTCAGTTCAAAAATTTAGTCATATTTTTGTTATAAGTTTGTCATATTTGTGTCAAGTTAATATGAAATAATTAAACTCCTCCAGCTTACGTCTATGGCAGTTTTTTATTGCACGCTAGAAGCCAGATTCACAACTGTACCCAATGGTGAATTGTCAGATGTGCGTTCTCCAGTTATTTCTTCAGTTACCTCTGTCATTGCTCCAAATGGAACACTATTGTTGATTACTCGTGTTCGAGACACAGAAGCTGAAATCTCTGCCCCACCTTGGCCATTATCAGCTCGCCTAACTGTACTATCCCCTTCAATAGCAGAATAATTAGTTGATTATTATTGGTATTAATAGTTATTATTCGGGTTTGCCGAACCAAAAAATTAGAGGAAACCGTAATCTTTTTTAATGCCTACAAGGGTACGGTAATCATCAATTATTTGGTGATAAAAACCGAATGGACAGGAGTTTTAAGCATATTTATTATGAATACATAAGCACAAAACCAAGTGCAAAAACGATTAAACAAGAACTGAATTTTTCTGAGAAAGAGTTATGGCACTAGTTCGTTACAACCCCTGGCAAGAATTGAACGCTTTTGAACGTCACATCAACGGCTTATTTGGAGATACCAGAGTACCATCTGCACGATTTAACAGAGATTTTATCAGAGTTCCTGCGGCTGAACTACAAGAAACTGATGATGCTATTCATTTGAAGCTAGAACTGCCAGGACTGGAAGCTAAAGATTTAGATATTCAAGTCACCGAAGACGCTGTTCACATTAGCGGTGAGCGCAAGTCTGAAACAAAAACAGAGGAAAAAGGTGTTACTAGAAGTGAGTTTAATTACGGTAAATTTAAACGCGTAATTCCTCTATCAGTTCGGGTTCAAAACACTAAGGTTACGGCAGATTATAAAAATGGTATCTTGAATCTAATATTGCCTAAAACTGAGCAAGAAAAGAACAAAGTTGTCAAGGTTAATCTTGAACAACCTGCTGCATAGAGTGAAACTACTCTACCTCCAATGATTCATTGAAATAGCTAAAAGCCCAGTTATGAGATGACTGGGCTTTTTTGTATGCGATGTCTACGACGATTGGTGTCGCTTGGATTTCCTCTCTACTCTACGAGACGCTACTCGCGTTCGTTTACCGCAGAGCGAGTAAAAATTCAAATTTTAGTGGACGAGCTTGGCGCTCACGCAATTCACGAGCCTTTTGTTCACAGGCTTGGCGTGAACATTATTCTGCTCAAAGGGTGAGGAATCGTTTTCCCCAATGCTTGATACTTGAGTCTTGAATTGCAAAAACTATCAAAACAACTAAGTGATGAAAGACGATCGATTAGAGATGCAAGACCCCCGGCAGCAATATCCCGCTCCGCCCTTTCCTCAACAACCGCAGCCCGTACCAGGACTTGCTCAAAAGATGCAGCCCCAACCGGATCACGGTGAGCAGAGCTACATTGGATGTGGAAAGCTTGCAGGTCGGAAGGCATTGGTCACTGGAGCTGATTCTGGTATCGGGCGTGCTGTTGCGATCGCATTTGCGCGGGAAGGTGCTGATGTCGCTATCGGCTATCTTAAGAGCGAAGAGGCTGATGCTCAAGAGGTGATCCAATTGATTGAACAATCAGGGCGCAAAGCGGTTGCGCTTCCGGGTGACATCACCGACGAGCATTTTTGCCAAAAGCTGGTGACAGATGCAGTGCAATCTTTGAACGGTTTAGATATTCTGGTGAACAATGCTGGCGCACAGACATCTTACCCATCAATTAGCGATATCACGACTGAGCATTTCGATAAAGTGATGAAGACAAACCTCTATGCGCTATTTTGGATTACCAAAGCTGCCATTCCACATCTTTTGCCCGGAGCATCAATTATTAACACCACTTCGATTCAGGCATATCAACCTTCAGCGAGTCTGCTTGACTATGCGATGACCAAAGCTGGCATTGAGAATTTCAGTAAATCTCTCGCCAAACAGATGATCCACAAGGGAGTGCGCGTTAATGCAGTCGCACCTGGTCCATTCTGGACACCGCTACAGCCGAGTGGTGGTCAGACCCAGGATAAGATCGAGAAATTTGGTTCTGAAGTTCCCCTCGGAAGACCCGGGCAACCTGTGGAAATTGCTCCTGTGTATGTGTTGCTTGCTTCCCAAGAAGGCAGCTACATCACCGGAGAAGTTTATGGTGTAACAGGGGGCATCGGGATTGCCTAGTTAAAAAGACATCTTGGCAAAAGTAACTTTTGCTTTCCGGTTGGGGTGCATGTTAAAGGGGAAGGGAAAATTCTATCCCTTTAACTCTTCCCCCTTCCCCAAATCCTTTACTTCGTGGGGGCCCCACCTTCCCCCTTACCCTTTTCCCCGCTTTCGTCACGAAAGCGAACTACTACGCTAAAATAACCATTCTCCGCAGCCGCTCAGGAAAGCAGAATATAACTAATGGCTAACCTCAACCTGATTTCAGAACATAAAAGCTTTGGTGGCAAACTCGGTTTCTACAGTCATCACTCCTCCACCTGTAACGCTGAAATGCGCTTTAGCATCTATCAACCACCACAAGCAACTCAAAATCCTGTACCGATTCTCTATTTCCTCTCTGGATTAACTTGCACGGAAGAGAATTTTATGGCGAAGGCGGGAGGAGTGCAGCGCTTTGCCGCTGAGTACGGTTTGATATTGGTTGCACCAGATACCAGTCCGCGTAATACTGGCATTGCAGGTGAGGATGATGACTGGGACTTTGGCACTGGTGCAGGTTTTTATGTTGATGCTACAGAAGAACCGTGGCGTCAAAACTACCAAATGTATAGTTATATCGTCCAGGAATTACCTGCTTTAATTACTGCAAATTTCCCCACCCAACCTAATAAACAAGGCATTTTCGGTCATTCGATGGGCGGACATGGGGCACTTGTCTGTGCAATGAGAAACCCAGAACTCTACAAATCAGTATCAGCCTTTGCACCGATCGCTGCACCTATGCGTTGTCCTTGGGGTCGAAAGGCTTTTAGTGGTTATCTTGGCAGCAATCAAGAAAATTGGCGTGCTTATGATGCTAGTGAATTAGTCAAGCAAGTAGGTTATCACAGTTCAATTCTTATTGATCAAGGGACTTGTGATAAATTTTTAGCTAAACAATTACTGCCAGAGGTGTTTAAGCAAGTTTGTACAGATGTTAACCAGCCGCTAAACTTGCGTTACCAAGAAGGCTATAACCACAGTTATTATTTCATCGCCAGTTTTATTGAAGATCATATCCGCCACCATGCGAGCGCTTTTAAAAAACTAGACCGGAAAACAGGAATTCAGATTTGACACTTTTCTTAAGTTTTATATTGTAGTTAAACAATGCAGTTATTTAAATTGCCAAATATGTATAGTACTATCCTCATTGCTACTAGCAAGGGTTTTACCATCCCGGCTCAGAGCAAGCCCTAAAACCGAACTGGAACCATCTCTCCATGTGTGCAATAGTTTTAAAGTCTCTAAACTCCACAGTTTAATAGTGCCATCATAATTGCCGCAAATCAGAATTTTCCCATCGGGGCTGATGGCAAGCGATTCAACTGAACTAAAATTATCAGTAAACTCATGCAGCAGTTTTCCACTTTGAAGATTCCATAACTTCAGGGTACTAATTGCACGATTTCGAGAAACTAGCTGACCAAAACTACCACTAACAAGCTTTTTGCTATCTGGAGTGATGGCAATAGCATCAACTCCGGTTTTGTGTCCTTTGAGAATATGGCGTGTTTTTTTGGTTTGTAAATCAATCAGCCTAATTGTATTATCATCGCCACCCCCAGCACTTACAAGGGTTTGCATATCAGGGCTAAATGCAACTTTACTCACAAATCCTGAGTGTGCAGCAATACTATCAAGCAGCTTAAGCGTGTGTAAATCCCAAAGCTTGATTGTACGATCGTCACTCCCACTAGCAATAAATCTACCATCTGAACTAATCGCAATGGTTTCTACTGGTTGGGTATGTCCACTGTCGCTGTTAAGCAAAAGGAAAGTGCGTAAATCCCAAACCTTCATTGTTGGGGTGCTTATCCCACCAGTTACAATCCTCTTGCCATCTGGACTAATCGCAATTGAAGTAATACCATCTGAGTGAGCGTCTAAACTATGCAGTAATTTTCCAGTACGTAAATTCCAGAATTTAATCGTATCATCTCTACCTCCACTAATCAGGGTTTGCCCCGAAGGACTGATCGCAACTGCTCGAACACCAAAAGTCACTTTTTTATGCCCAGTCAGTGTGTGAACAAGTTGAATCTGTGGTTGGAACTGAGTAATTTTACTCTTGTCTATAGGAAGATTTGAACTAGAAGAATGTATATCAATAACAGTGATGTTTACTGCAATTGCTAAAACTATAATGACTGGTCTGGATTTGAGAAAATGCAATAATTTCATGGTGCCCAGGAACGCAATTACATGAACCTATCCCACTAATAATAGTTTGTTAATCCAGATATGAATTGTAGCAAGGTCAATGAATGCGTCAAAGTAAACT
>NZ_JABXKO010000077.1:0-13208 GCF_017114965.1 Nostoc sp. JL31 | reverse complement strand
GTGCCCCTTGTCGAAAATATTATCTTCTTTTTTAACACGCCCTGCGGAATGTGGGTTTTAACTGGTTCTGGAGAGCATATTACTGGAAAAAAAACAATTATCACACTTGGAAACTTAGGTGACGCAATTGCTTATGAATATTATTCCTAGACTAGCCTGTGTGTAATGAGTTCTACGATTGTTTGCACCCAGGCTTTTTTACTTTTTACTTTCCTAGAGCCAATCCCCAAGCATCACTTTCCAGGATTACTTCGGTTAAGGTTTTTTGATAAAAATTCGATATAACAAAGACGCGATAAATCGCCGTCAAGACGAAAGACTGATTATTGTAGAGACGGCGATTCATCGCGTCTTTTGCTTGCGTTAACCTAACATTTGTCTCTTAACAAGAGCATGGCCAGATTGCACATCAAACCAGTGAATATCTTCAGGGGGCAATGTTAGTGTAATATCCTCGTCACTCCAATTTTGGTCTGTTGGCAACAAAGCACGTACCGTAATCGCTCCGGTTTGTGAACCCTCAACCCTGACACTGACCAAATAGTGCATACCCAAGTTTTCCACTAAAAACACT
Source organism: Nostoc sp. JL31 (assembly GCF_017114965.1). Classification (NCBI taxonomy): domain Bacteria; kingdom Bacillati; phylum Cyanobacteriota; class Cyanophyceae; order Nostocales; family Nostocaceae; genus Nostoc; species Nostoc sp. JL31. The sequence continues at coordinate 12,634 of NZ_JABXKO010000077.1, read as the reverse complement.
CGCCCTTTGATAGTCTGGGTATCACCTGGTTGAGCAATGCGGACATTCTCTGGGCGGATTCCCAAAATAATCTGCGGTGGTACTGTTGGTATATCTGGGAGATGAACCTGAAAGTTACCCAGCAGCGCATATTGTCCCTTACAAGGTAAAGTCAGCAAATTCATTTGCGGACTACCAACAAATCCAGCCACAAATAGATTCGCTGGATGGTTATAGATGCGGTCAGGTGGGTCAAGTTGCTGGACATAGCCATCATTGAGCAATGCAACTTTCGTGGAGAGCGTCATCGCTTCGGTTTGGTCGTGGGTGACGTAGACAACTGGCACTTTTTGGGCTGCAAAAATTTGCTTAATATCGGCTCGGACTCGTTCCCGCAGTAGTGCATCCAGGTTACTTAAAGGTTCATCCAGCAGGTAGACATCGGCATTACGCACCAAAGCACGACCGACCGCAACCCGCTGGCGTTGACCTCCAGACATTTGGCCAGGCTTGCGGTTCATTAACTCTGCTAATCCTAAAACTTCTGCCACTTCTGCCACTCGCTGTTTAATTTCTATCGGTGGTACTTTTTTCAGCTTGAGTCCAGAAGCGAGGTTTTCGTACACCGTCATGTGGGGATAGAGTGCATAGCTTTGGAATACCATTGCAATGTTGCGATCGGCTGCTCGTTTATAGGTGACATCCACCTCCCCAATCTTAATTTGACCGCGAGTCGGTTCTTCAAGACCCGCAATCATGCGTAGGACGGTAGATTTGCCACAGCCAGAAGGGCCAAGTAAAGTGAGAAACTCATGGTTATCTACAGTTAAGCTAACGTCCTTGACAGGAACAACTTTAGGATTATAGGTTTTGTTTAAGTTTGTGAGTTCGAGTTTAGCCATTTTTCATTTGTCATTTGTCATTTGTCATTGGTCATTTGTCAGAAATTATTATTCTCCCCTCTGCTTCCCCTGCTCCCCCTGCTTTCCCTTATCCTTTTACAGCACCAGCGGTAAGACCTTGGACAATCCGGCGCTGGAAAAACAAAACTAGTAAAATTAGGGGTAATGTCCCGACGACAGTAGCAGCAGCGATCGGTCCATAGGGAATTTCATATATTGTCGCACCACCCAACTGAGCGGCAGCAACGGGAATTGTCTTCAACTCTTCACGGGTCATAAACGTCAGAGCGAAAATAAACTCGTTCCAAGCAAAAATAAAGGTGAGGATTCCAGTAGTCACCAATGCGGGAAGGGTCATGGGTAGCACGATTTGCCAGAGTAGTTGAAAGGTGTTGTAGCCATCGACCCTAGCGGAATCTTCCAAGTCTTTTGGTAATTGTTGAAAAAAGCTTTTAAGTACTAAAATTGTCAGCGGCAAATTGATCGCAGTATAGGGTATAATCAGCGCCAGATAATTGTTACCCAATCTCAGCGCTTGGATAATTTCTAATAGTCCTAAGAACAAGAGAATTCCAGGAAATAAGGTGACAATTAGAATGCTGGCGAGGATAGCTCGTTCACCCCAAGGGCGTAATCGTGCGAGGGCATATGCCGCAGGTGCGCCGATCGCTAAAGCTACAGCTGTGGAAGTAATCGAGACAAAGGCACTGTTGAAGATGTAGCGCCAAAATGGACGACGAGTAAATAACTCAATGTAGTGATTGAAAGTGAATCGTGTGGGGAAATAGACAGTAGGAACGGCGGCAATATCCTCATTCACTTTAAACGAGGTCAGCAATTGCCATAGAGCTGGTGCTAGGCTAAATAGCACTATTAATACAACTATGATGAACAGCAAGATTTTTTTCAGAGAAAACTTGGTTCCCACTGTTCGTTTTGGAGTTGTTGGAACTGCTTGTGGAGTTACACTCATGGCTTAAATGGCTCCTGATGTTTTGGCACGATATTTGTTAAGTAAGAAACTAGCGATCGCTACCGCCGCAATCAATATTAAAAATGTCACTACTACCAGGGCTGCTCCATAACCAAAATCTAAGTAGCGCATCACCGTAGAGTAAATGTACAATGACACCACTTCCGTAGCGCCACCAGGGCCACCCCCAGTCATCACTGCAATCAAGTCAAAAATTCCGAAAGCTTGAGCAAACCGAAATAGCACTGCAATTAATATCTGTGGCAGCAGCAGTGGCAGGGTAATATTGCGGAAGCTTTGCCAAGCAGTTGCCCCATCGACCGAATAAGCTTCATAGAGGTCTTGTGATATCGACTGCAACCCAGCTAGCAGCAGGATACTGATAAACGGCGTAGTTTTCCAAACATCAGCAAAAACCACTGCTATCATCGCCAGTGTTGGATCTCCTAACCAGTTAATCCCAGTCTGAATCAGCCCCAATCGCCGCAGAATATCGTTCACAACCCCAAACTGGTCGTTAAAAATCCAAGACCACGCCAGACCAATCAAGGCAGTAGGCAAAGCCCAAGGTATAATCGCGGTTGTACGCACTATGCCCCGCCCAAAAAACGCCTGATTGAGAACTAAGGCAATCCCCAGTCCTAGCAGTAGTTCTGAGATTACTGATGCTGTTGTGAAAACAGTCGTCGCCCACAAACTCTGCCAGAAACGACCATCCCCCACCATCCGCACATAATTCTCCAAACCAGAAAATACAGGTTGTAGCTCTGTTCCCAGATTTTTAGTAAATACGCTTAACCAAAATGCTCGTAAAATCGGGTAGGCAAATACAAACAACAGCAGCAGCAATGCGGGTGTTAGTAAGATCCAGGCTGTCTGTTGTTCTCGATTTCTAAGTGTATGTAAATTTGTCATTTGTCATTGGGGATTTTGAACCGCGTTAATGAGCCTTTGAACTCCGTTAATGAGCCTTTGAACTCCGTTAATGAGCCTTTGAACTCCGTTAATGAGTCTTTGAACTCCGTTAATGAGTCTTTGAACTCCGTTAATGAGTATCCGAGGTGGATGAACAAGTCTTTAAGCCAATGCTTTAACTTCTAACTCCCCCTGCCCCCTGCCCCCAACAGTCGCCGCGTTTCCGCAGCAGCAGCTTGCATTGCTCGTTCGGAATTCATTCGACCCGATAACGCAGCGCTGAGATAACGCTGTAAAATATCTGATGTCTGAGCATATTGGGCGATCGGTGGACGTAAAACTGCATTGTCCACGACCTCCAATAACTGCGGATAGTGGGGGTATTTAGCAACAATCTCTGGGGCTGTAAACAGTTCCCGACGACTTGGTACATAACCTGCACTGAAAATGAATCGGCGCTGAGCTTCCCGACTGGTAAAATATTTAATTGCTTTCCAAGCTTCTTCAGGATGTTGAGAAGATTTCGCAATCCCTAAACCCCAGCCCCCCAGACAAGCCGCTCCTGTCTTACCAGGAGCATGAACCATTGGTTTAATCGCTATTTTGCCCCGGATTGGCGAATTTTCTGCTTGGGCTAAAGGCCACGCATAGGGCCAACTGCGTAAAAACGCTACTTGACCACTTTGAAACAAACGGCGGGTGTCTTCTTCTTGATAGGTTGTGACTCCAGGAGGAGAAACGCCTTCCCTGATAGTACTACGCAGAAACTCAATGGCTTGTAATGTTTCTGGTCGATCTAGTCCAACTTCGAGGGTGTCGGGTTTAACCCAGAAGCCATCAAAGCCATCAAGGATTTCTGCAAACATCGCCACAAGTCCTTCATATTGGCGACCCTGCCAAACATAGCCCCACTTCACCTGGTTTTTCTTCTGCAAGACTTGGGAAATTCGGATCAAATCATCAAAGGTTTCTGGCGGTTTCAATCCTGCTTGTTTAATTAAATCTTCCCGGTAGTAGAGCATTCCCACATCGGAACGCACTGGAATGCGGTACAGCTGGTTTTGATAACGTCCCCCTTCTACATCCTGGGGTGAAAATTCTGCCAACTCCTGTTTAGAAATGCGATTGCCTAAAGGTAGCAACCATCCAGCAGCAGCAAACTTGGATGTCCAGATGACATCCATATTGATCAGGTCATAAGGGGATTCACCCAAGATAAAAGATGAGGTGTACAGGTCTTCGAGCAAATTTGTGGCATTCGGCCCTTCAACTAGGTTAATGCGAATACCTGGGTTCTCAGCCTCGAAGTCTCTAATTAAACCCTGCCTCCAGGGTTCGGCATCAGGGGCAGTCATTAATAGATTGAGGGTAACTGGTTGCTGCGAGAGCGCTACCCAACTGAACAATATGATGCTCAAGAGGGTTGCCAAGAAAACCCCTATATGTAGATAACTTTGTTTTTGAATGAATTTTTGCAAATTGTTTATTGGCTTTCGGTACAACATTATCAATGTAGCGATCGCTAGTGGTAATTATTAGGAAATAAAAACATAAAATATCGGAAAAAAGATTATTTTGTATTATTTTTTTATCAAAACATTTGAACAATGTTTAGTTATACAGTTAAATACTGCTGCTATAGATGTAAATTAATTTTTTTTGAATCGATATAAGTGTAGATTGTTTGTAGATGTTCTTGGCTAATTTTTATTATGTCTGCGTTCGTAATTTTGATAGTCTATAGTGATTTTTGCACAGATATTAAGATATTAACAGGCGATCGCAATATCTTAAATTTGAGCAAAGCCACGGCGAATAGCTTAACTGATGAATTGAAATGGACATAAATTACAATATGAATAGGTAGAAAATTTTAGCAAAACTTTAGAATTCTTGTCACCAAAAAACTCCTAACAAACTACATCACTAATAACACGAGATCGCTGCCCTAAAAATTCAGACTTGTAGGAAGATTGGGATCTGGTTTCTTTTTTGCAACCGGGGTATCCACTTACTGAATACACAAATGATAAGCAAAAAAGCCACTCCCGCGCAAGAAAGATGAGCAGCGGTGGCTCTCAGAAGCTTGTGTGTATGGAGTTTTACACCCAGGCTTTCTTTCCTAGAGAAACCATTAAGTTTGACGCTTTGTCTTTTGACAGCGATCGCAACTTCACGTAAAGTGCCCCACTAGAGGAGTGCTGAGTACTGAGCAAAGAAGAAAAGAATTTCTTAATTACTTCTTCAAAATCTTTATTCTTACACTCAGGACTCATGACTCAGAACTCGGAACTTTTTTTATGGTAGATTTGTTGCTGATTGCAATCCTGGGGTTCCTGGGGAGTTTTGGACATTGCTTTGGGATGTGTGGCCCTCTAACAGTGGCATTTTCTCTGTCTCATCAGCCGAAAATTGCACAAACAATCTCCTTGGGACGGATATCAACCTTAGAAAAGCCCGATACTTGGCAACAGCAATTAAAATTTCATATCCTGCTAAACCTGGGGCGGATGTTGAGCTATGCTCTAGTCGGTGCTGGCATTGGGGCGCTAGGTTCGGTATTACTGCAAGGTGGACAGCTAGCGGGTGTTGGCAGCGACTTCCGGCGCTGGATGGCAATTCTGACTGGTGTGATGTTGATTTGGTTTGGCTTAGGACAAGTAAAACCCGATTTACTACCGCGTATTCCCGTGTTACATCCCCTATTGCAAGGTGGTTTACACGCTCGCCTCAGCAGCGGAATGGTTAAGCTTTCCTTAAAAACCAAATGGTGGACGCCAATGCTTTTGGGGATGACTTGGGGTTTGATGCCCTGTGGTTTCCTGTATGCTGCCCAAATTAAAGCCGCTGAAACTGGCAATTTATGGATGAGTACAGCTACTATGCTGGCTTTTGGCTTGGGAACCTTGCCCACGATGTTAGGTGTAGGGGTTTCCACATCATTGGTAAGTAAAGACAGGCGCAGTCAGTTGTTTCGATTAGGTGGTTGGGTAACACTCACCATTGGCGTCATCACCTTGCTGCGGACTGGCGACACAATGGTAGATTACACCGGACACGCCGCCTTAATCTGCTTAATTTTGGCGTTAATTGCGCGTCCGATTAGTGGGTTGTGGGCTTCACCACTGCGTTATCGTCGCGGCTTGGGAGTGGGAGCTTTTGTGCTTTCTGTGGTTCACACCTTCCACATGATAGAACACTCATTGCAATGGAATTTTGCCGCCTTTTCTTTTCTGCCACCAGAATTTCAGTGGGGGATGGCTGCGGGTGCTGTAGCATTGGTATTAATGTCCCCCGCCGCTTTTACAAGTTGGGAATCGTTGCAAAAATCTTTGGGCAAGCGTTGGCGACAGATTCATCTATTGGGTGTGCCAGCCTTGCTCTTGAGTGCCATTCATACTGTGTTGATTGGTTCCCATTACCTGGGTTCCTTGCAATCAACTTGGGGAAATAAATTAGCGGCAGTACTGATGGTAATTGTTACTCTCAGTGTCTTGCTAGTGCGTTCGCGCTTTTTTTGGTCAAAGTTAGCCGTAGAAAAGTTTTATGTTCCCCCAACCAAATCGCGGTAAATCATCCTTATTTTCTGGCTCCATTTTAACGAGTCAAAAACAGAGGCGTTACCCTCAAAAAGGTATTTTCTGGAAAAATCAAGGAACAATAAAGTATTTATTATTCCTGAGTTGCTTAGTTATCTCAATAACTAATCTTTACCCTGCTTTTGCTCATAAGGTGGAAGTAGCCTCAGATGTTGGCGGCACTCTCCACATTGAACCAAATGATAATCCCCGTGCTGGAGAACCAAGCCAAGCCTGGTTTGCACTGACCCGCAGAGGTGGAAAAGTGATTCCCCTGTCACAGTGTAATTGTCAGTTGGCTGTTTATGCCGAACCTTATGCAGCCGGAGAGCCACCACTGTTAGAACCACAGTTACAACCTGTGGCAGCCGAACGTTATAAAGGCATTCCAGGTGCAGAAGTTGTCTTTCCCAAACCAGGGCTTTATCAGTTGCAACTAAATGGAAAACCTGTCTCTGGGGCAAGATTCAAACCCTTTGAATTCAAGTTTGAAGTGACTGTGGCAGGAGGCGGGTCTACACAAAGTACACGAAACCTGCGAGATGTCAATGGTGATTTAGTAGAGGGTCAATCTCAACAATTACCAACTTGGGCGATCGCACTGCCAATTCTCGGATTTATCGGCATCTTAGTTGTCGTCATGCAAAGTATGAGGAGGGGTGGGGAGTAGGGAGGAAGCAGAGGGGCAGGGGAGCAGGGGAAGCAACAGTGGAATTCAACTATGCCCAATGCCCAATGCCCCATACCCCATGCCCCATGCCCCATACCCTTACTTGTGTCGCTTCTGATGCCACTGCCACGCGTGAGCGACAATATCTTGGATAGATGGATACTGAGGCTGCCAGCCTAAGACTGTTCTGGCTTTATCGCTGGTGCCAATGAGAATTGGGGGATCGCCAGGACGGCGATCGTGTTCTTCTACTGGTATCGAAATCCCTGTCACTTGTTCGACTGCTGCAATGACTTCTCTAACAGAGAAACCGCTGGCATTGCTCAAATTAAAAACTTCGCTATCGCCACCTTTTAATAAATATTCCAATCCCAAAATATGGGCATCTGCTAAATCGTTAACGTGAATATAATCGCGAATACACGTACCATCGGGTGTGGGGTAATCAGTGCCGAAAATTGAGATGGATTTTCGTTTGCCTAAAGCTGTCATTAGCACCAAAGGAATTAAATGGGTTTCTGGGTTGTGATCCTCGCCCAGTAAGCCATCGGGATTAGCACCAGCAGCATTGAAATAGCGAAAACGCACTGATTGCAAACCGTAAGCGACATCAAAATCAGAGAGAATCCTTTCTACCATCAGCTTTGTAGCGCCATAGGGATTAATCGGATTTTGGGGATGGGTTTCTGGAATGGGCACGAATTGCGGTACCCCGTAGGTGGCGCAGGTAGAAGAAAAGACAAATTTCTTTACAGATGCTGTCAGCATCGCTTCTAACAGGGTCAAAGTACCAAGGACGTTGTTGCGGTAATATTTGGCCGGATCAGTCACCGATTCTCCTACGTAGGCATAAGCAGAAAAATGCATCACCGCGGAAATATCGTGGGTTTTAAATACATGATCGAGCAAAGCGCGATCGCCTGTGTCCCCAATTATCAGTTCTACCTGTAAAACCTTTTCTACTAGATCGCGATGTCCATAGACCAGATTATCAAGTATGACAACGTTATAACCCGCTTTCTTCAAAGCAAGCACTGTATGGGAACCAATATATCCAGCTCCTCCCGTTACGAGAATAGTAGGCTTTCCAGGCGACATAGTTTTTCCTTTTGAGTCGATTACTTAATTAATTTAGTTTATTGGTACCAGATTACTCTTCTGGAAAATTATAAATAATAGACGCAGTGTCAAAAAATTGCACTAAAATCACTACGACGGTAGTCTTTGGGTGTGAGGTTTGAGAAATTTTAAGTCAAACAGTACGATTACAATTTGACAATAAAATAAATCCATTTCCCGAAACCTCTAGGTTGAGCCTTACGGGTGACGCTTCTAACGTCGCTATCAGTAAGAATTCGCCAGTTGTTTTATGCAGGGAAACCATGCATGGCAGTCTTTTTTGGGGGCAGCCCCGATCGAAACGGACTGCCTCTCCTAACGGAGACGCTACGCGAACACCACCACACTGGCTCACTGCACCAGCAAATTTGAGAGTTAGTCTATGTTTCTATTGTTAAGCCGGGTACTGCTGTGGCTGCTGATTGGCACTATCGTATATTCTCTGTTCCAGCGATTTTATCCTTCTGGAACTTTTGTCGGGCGATTAATCTTAGTCGTTATCTTGGTAATCGTAGCCCTATCATTTCTTAACCCCAATGAACCTGCTGTGGCGTCGTTGTGGAGGATGCTATCTTTTCCACTCAAGCCTCTAGGAGCCTCTGTTTTACTGATGATTCTTGCCGCTCAGAAAATCAAAGGAGGTGGAATAGAGAAACCAGGAGGATACTTGATCGGTTGGGCACTGACGATTTTGCTGTTGGCAAGTACACCAGCAGTCGCCTATTTCCTTTATAGAGCACCTCTAGCAATGACGGGTGAAACATCTGTCGCTAGTGCTACACCAACATCCGGGACACTGGTGGCATTAGGGCAACCCACCACAGCGAACATTTCAGATGTAACGGCCGATCGCATTCTTTCTTATAATTTGAGAGTGCCTCCGTACCTGTTACAAGGAAATCCTCAAGATATTCGCACACGCGGTTTACGACTTGAAGACTTTGTACCAGATGCACAAACGTTGCAATTGACAACAAGAACTTGGGAAAGTTATCTCCTTGAAGTTTACAGGTTCTTGCGTGTTCAGCGGTAATCAGGCAAGAGAACAATACTTGGTTCGTAGTGAGCGCTTGAGCGATCAATCCCAGGGCTAAAGTCCTGACTACGAACTTATTTCTTCATTAAAGTTTCTGTGATGGACTACTAGTACCGAACGGCAATAACTATCCAGTTAAAAGAGGTAACAAAAGCTGAATTTATAACCAGCGATATTTCCTCTGCATAGCTGCCTTCCTGGACTAGCAGTTAATCTAGATGATAAAGTTGCACAATTGCTTTAATGGCAAAATCTCGACGAATCGCTAAACTCAGTGCTTATCTACGACCCCATTGGCGGGAAGCCTCCTTGGGCATTCTCGCTTTGTTGTCTGTCAATGCACTGGGTGTTTATATCCCTTGGTTGATTCGTGCTGGTGTTGACAAACTCTCAACAACCTTCATATGGAACCAAATACTACATTACGTAGTAGTCATTGTCTTGCTCAGTTCGGCGATGTGGCTAATGCGTATGGCATCACGCATTTGGCTATTTGGGGTGGGACGGCAGGTGGAATTTGACCTGAAACAACGGATTTTTGAACACTTACTCAAGCTGGAGCCTGCTTATTTTGCCAGTAATACTGCTGGCGATTTGATTAGTCGGGCTACTAGTGATGTAGACAATATCAAGCGGTTATTGGGTTTTGCGGTCTTGAGTTTGGCAAATACGGTGTTTGCTTACGCCCTGACACTGCCAGTAATGCTGGCGATTAGTGTGGATCTCACCCTAGCCGCCCTAGCAGTGTACCCTTTTATGCTCTTGTTGGTGAGTCTGTTTAGCGATCGCTTACGCAAACAACAAGCAAAAGTCCAAGAGCAACTCTCTGACATCAGCGAACTCATCCAGGAAGATATTAGTGGCATTGCCTTAATTAAAATCTATGCTCAAGAAGCAAACGAGCGTCGAGCTTTTGCCAAGAAAAATCAGCAGCTATTAACTGCTAACCTAGAATTGGCAAAAATCCGCAATACACTGTTTCCGCTAATTGGTGGGCTAGCTAATATCAGTTCACTGGTAATCATCTGGCTAGGGTCGGCACGAATGTCTGCTGGGACACTTCAGGTTGGCGATTTTTTAGCATTGTTAATTTATGTAGAGCGCCTGGTTTTTCCCACTGCTCTTTTAGGATTCACAATTACTGCCTACCAACGCGGTGAAGTTAGTATCGATAGGCTTGAATCTATTCTTTCTGTCACACCAAAAATTAAAGATGCAGCTGATGCCATACATCTGCCAATGGCTGAACTCAAAGGCGAAGTGACAGCTAAAAATCTTACCTACAGTTACCCGGGTTCCACTACTCCAGCTTTAGCAAATGTTAACTTTACCATTGCTCCTGGAGAAACTGTAGCGATTGTTGGGGCAATTGGTTCGGGGAAATCTACTTTGGCCAATGCTTTACCGCGCTTGTTGGATATTGAATCAGGACAATTGTTTTTAGATGGGCTAGATATTACTAAGATCGCTTTGACAGATTTACGAGGTGCGATCGCCTACGTTCCTCAAGATAGCTTTCTATTTAGCACTACAATCAAAAATAATATTCGCTACGGCGATCCAGTTAGCGAACAACACCAGGTAGAATCTGTCGCTAAACTTGCCCAAATTGAATCAGAAATTCACAATTTTCCCCAGCAATATGAAACTATTGTTGGCGAACGCGGTATTAATCTTTCTGGCGGTCAACGGCAACGTACTGCTTTGGCTCGAGCAATGTTAGTCAATGCTCCAGTGTTAATTTTGGATGACGCTCTCTCTAGTGTAGATAATCAAACAGCCACGCAAATCCTCAAAAATCTCTCCAGTGGTACTGAACGTAAGACAGTAATTTTTATTACGCACCAATTATCAGCGGCGGCGGCGGCTGACCGAATTTTTGTAATGGAAAAGGGAAAAATTGTTCAGACCGGCAATCACTTAGAACTTTTACAACAACAGGGTTTATACAGAACTTTGTGGAGCCAACATCAAGTTGAGGAATTACTGCGGTGAAGGAGGCAGAAGGCAGGAGGCAGGGGGCAGAAGGAAAGAATTATGATTGAGTTAGGGACTGGGGATTGGGAAGATTTGAATGGGGATTCAGACCCCAACCAATCCTTAAAAAAATTTCTTCCCCAGTACCCAGTAACCACTCCCAGAGCGCCCATTACTCACCTTCAAGCTTGGCTGAAATTGGGGAATTCTGGGTGTGCGACCCGTTGAAGAAAAATTCAGAAATTCCGACTTTACTAAAGGATTGTGAAGAGGTCTAGCTAAATAATCATATTTATCATAGCTTTATAGTTATAGAACTATTGAATCGATTGCCTCATTACTCATGGTTAACACCCTACCTAAGCCAGAAGTTAAAACCCCCAGCAAAGAAACTGTACTCACCCCGCGGTTTTATACTACAGATTTTGAAACCGCAGCCAAGCTGGATTTGTCTGCCCAGGAAACTGAGTTGCAGGCAATGTTAACAGAAATGCGGACAGACTACAACCGCCACCATTTTGTTCGCGATGAAGCGTTTGAGCAGTCTTGGGAACACATTACTGGTGAAGCAAGGCAGGCGTTTATAGAGTATTTGGAACGCTCTTGCATTTCTGAGTTTTCCGGCTTCTTGCTATTCAAGGAATTATCCCGCAAGCTAAAAAATCGCAGTCCAGTGCTAGCGGAAATATTTCAAATGATGGCGCGTGATGAAGCCCGCCATGCTGGATTTCTCAACAAAGCAATGGCCGATTTTAAACTCTCCCTTGATTTAGGCACTGTTACTAAAACCCGCACTTATACCTTTTTCCCGATTGAATGGGTACTTTATACCGTTTACCTCTCAGAAAAAATCGGCTACTGGCGTTACATTATTATTTTCAGGCATTTAGAAAAGCACCCAGAAAACCAGTTTTATCCCATATTCCGCTACTTTGAGAGTTGGTGTCAGGACGAAAACCGCCACGGGGATATATTTAAAGCATTATTGCGTTCTCAACCGCAACTCTGGAACACCTGGAAATCTAGGCTGTGGAGTCGCTTTTTCTTGCTATCAGTATTTGCTACTCACACCCTGACAGTTCATGAACGTTCCGGGTTCTACAAATCATTGGGACTTGATGCCACAGAATTTGATATTCAAGTTGTCCGCAACACCAATGAAACCGCAGGACGGGCTTTTCCGGTGATGTTGAATACCGAACATCCTAAGTTTTTCCCACGTCTGCAACGCTGTGCAGGTTACAACTTGAAAATTGCAGAGATTGAAGGCAGTTATAATCCGAAATTGGTGAAGCTAATTCGCAAACTACCTTTGATTGCAGCAATTGTTTGGAATCTGCTGTTACTTTATCTCATCAAACCAATTGATACTGAAGCTCTGCGGGGAACGGTTCGTTAGCTATTTATTAGACATCTGTCGGTGAACTTAATTAACCTGAGTTCGGGATAAGAAAAAGGACAGGTAGTAAGCTGAAAATAGCGTTA